>JACDCH010000362.1 GCA_013694495.1 Acidimicrobiia bacterium
GCCCGGGGCGGCGACGGCCGGCTGTGGACCGCCATCGTGTTCATCCAGGGACCGGCGCTGGCCCCCGCGCCCGTGGTGAGCTTCGCCCCGTTCGCCTCGGCCTCGGCCCTGGTCAACCAGCAGTACGTCGACCTCCTCGGTCGGGCGGCCGACGCCGGCGCCCTGTCCGGGTGGAGCGGCGCCCTCCAGACCGGACAGGCGACGCACGCCTCGCTCGTCGCCGCCCTGCTGGCTTCGAGCGAGCACGCCTCCGTCGTGCGGCCGGTCGCCCGCCTCTACCTGGCGTACTTCGGGCGCAGCCCCGACGCCGCCGGCCTCGTCTACTGGGTGGGCCAGCTCCGGGCCGGCAACCCGCTGACGAACATCTCGAACGCCTTCGCCTCGTCGTCGGAGTTCGCCACCCGGTACGGCTCCCTCGGCAACCAGGCCTTCGTCGAGCGGGTGTACATGAACGTCCTCGGGCGTAGCCCGGACCTCGCCGGGCTCACCTACTGGCTCGGCCAGCTGTTGAACGGCCTCCTCAACCGGGGCGGGGTGATGACCGGCTTCAGCGAGTCGTCCGAGTACCGCTACGTGACGTCGACCCAGCTGGACGTCGCCTCGGTGTACCTCGGCCTGCTGCGCCGGGCCCCCGACGCCGCCGGCCTGAGCTACTGGATGGGCCAGCTGCGGGCCGGTGTACCGGTGGCGACGTTCGTGGCCAGCATCCTCGGCTCGGCCGAGTACCGGAACCGCTTCTAGGAGCGATCGGGAGGGACCGGGCGACCCCCGCCGCCAACGGCGCCGGCGGGGGCGTCCGGCTCGAACCACGCCAGGGCGGCCGGATCGGCAAGGGAGCCGCGGCTGGCGGCCTCGTCAGGGGGCGTGCCCGTCAGGATCCGCTTCACCGGCACCTCGAGCTTCTTGCCCGACAGCGTGCGAGGGATGGCGGGGACGGCATCGATGCGGTCGGGCACGTGGCGCGGGGACAGCTCGGTGCGCAGCGCGGCGGTGATCCGGCGCCGCAGGGCGCCGTCGAGCTCGACGCCCGGCGCGAGGGCGAGGAACAGCCGGAGCTCGTCGGCGCCGTCGGCGTCGAGGTGGACCACGAGGCTGTCGAGGACCTCGGGGAGCGCCTCGACGACGGCGTAGAAGTCGCTGGTGCCGAGGCGCACGCCGCCCCGGTTGAGCGTGGCATCGGAGCGCCCGCTGATCTCGCAGCTGCCGTCGGCCGTGAACGTGACCCAGTCGCCGTGGCGCCAGACGCCGGGGAAGTCCTGGTAGTACGCGGCCCGCTCCTTGGTGCGGTCGTCGTCGTCGCCCCAGAACCCCACCGGCATCGACGGCATCGGCGCCGTGATCACGAGCTCCCCCTGCTCGCCCGGCCCGCAGACGTTGCCGTCGGGGTCGAACGCATCGACCGCGCAGCCGAGGATGCGGCCGCTGATCTCGCCCGCCCGGACCGGCAGGAGGGGCGCCATCCCCACGAACGCGGTGCAGACGTCGGTGCCGCCGCTGATCGACGAGAGCTGCACCGCCGGCCCGACAGCTTCGTGGACCCAGCGGAACCCGTCGGCGGGGAGGGGCGCCCCGGTGGAGCCGACCATACGCAACGAGCCGGGGCCGGGGGCGAGGCCCTCCTTGCGGCAGGCCATCAGGAACGGGGCGGAGGCGCCGAACACGTCGCACCCGGTGTCGTGGGCCAGCTCCCACAGCGTGCCCAGGCCGGGGTGGCCGGGGTCGCCGTCGAACAGCACGATCGTCGCCCCGCACAGGAGCCCCGACACGAGGTAGTTCCACATCATCCAGCCGGTGGTGGTGAACCAGCAGAAGCGGTCGCCGGGCGCGAGGTCGTGGTGCAACGACAGCACCTTGAGGTGCTCCACGGTGATGCCGCCGTGGCCGTGGACGATGGCCTTGGGCAGCCCGGTCGTGCCCGAGCTGTAGAGCACGTAGAGCGGGTGGTCGAAGGGCACCGGCTCGAAGTCCGGCGGGCCGGGGTCGGGGCCGGCGAGCAGGTCCGCCCAGCCGTCCGGGCCGTCGCCCAGGTGGCGGAGCATGACGGTGGCCCGCAACGAGGGGAGGGCGGCGCGGATGGCGTCGACCTCGGCCCGCCGGTCGATGCGCTTGTCGCCGTACCGGTAGCCGTCGACGGCGATGAGCACGGTGGGCTCGATCTGCGCGAGGCGGTCGACGACGGAGCGGGTGCCGAACTCGGGCGCGCAGCTCGACCACACGGCGCCGATCGACGCCGTCGCCAGGAACGCCACGACGGTCTCGGGGATGTTGGGGGCGTAGGCGGCGACGCGGTCGCCCCGGCCGACGCCGAGCCGACGCAGCCCGGCCGCGGCCCGGGCGACCTGCTCGCGCAGCTCGTCGTGCGAGAGCGTCACCGGACCGCGGGTCTGGCTGCGGGCGACGATCGCCGGCTCCCCGCCCCGCAGCGCCAGCGCATGCTCGGCGTAGTTGAGGGCCGCCGCCGGGAACCAGTGGGCGCCCGGCATGGAGCCGTCGGCCAGGGCGACGCCGCCGTCGGGCGCGGTGCGCCAGCGCACGCCGAGGTCGGTGGCCACCGCTCGCCAGAACCCGTCGAGGTCGTGCACCGACCAGTCGTGGAGGGCGGCGTAGGTCGAGTGCCCGTGGGTGGTCGCGAACCGGCCCAGCCGTGTCGCCGTCAGCGCGTCGGCCGCCGGCTCCCAGAGCACCTCGCCCCGACTCGCCCCGCCGTCTGCCATCAACCCCACTCTCCCAGATCGCTGCGAGTGCGGCGGCGGGTCAGGTGAGGTGGTACCGGTACATGCCGCCGGGGCCGGGGTCGATCTCCCGGCGGTCGGCGGCGCCGGAGAGGCGGAGGTGCTCGAGGTGGGCGAACGTCTCGCTGTCGGCCATGGCGCCCCACACAGCCGGGCGGAAGAGCTTCTGGGAGAGCTCCACGACCGTGGCCTCGCCCGCGTCGGCGAGGAAGCCCGTGAGCCGCTCGAGGCGCTCGTCGTGGTGGCGGTGGATGGCGTCGATCCGCCCGTGCAGGTCGGTGAACGGGTGGCCGTGGGCGGGCAGGACGTGCTTCACGCCCTCGAGCCGACCCACCTTGTGGAGCGAGTCGACGAAGGCCGCCAGCGGGTCGGGGCCGGCGTCGACGCCCGAGATGTGCGGGGTGATCGTTGGCAGCACGTGGTCGCCGGAGAGCAGCACGCCGGCCTCGGGATCGAACAGGCAGAGGTGGTCCGGCGTGTGGCCAGGGGTGTGCACGGCCACCCAGTCGCGCCCGCCGAGGCGGGTGGTGGCCGCGTCGGCCAACCGCAGCGACGGCCGGGGGGTGGGGAACCAGCGCTTCATCACCGGGCGCAGGACTCGGTAGCGGAGGCGGACGCTCGCCGGCGGGCGAGGGTGCTCGCCGCCCCACGGCGTCGGCCGGTCCCACGGCACGGCGTGGCTGTCGAAGTCGACGCCCTCCCAGACCTCGGGGTCGTCGACGTCGTCGGGGTCCCACCAGGTGCGGAACCCGGTCGAGGCGACCACCGTCGCACCGGCCTCCTTGCGCAGCCGGCCGGAGCCACCGAAGTGGTCGACGTGGCTGTGGGTGACGATCACGGTGTGGATGTGGCGGACGTCGAAGCCGACCGAACGGAAGCGGGCGGTCATCGCCTTCCACGGCTTCGGGCCCGGCATGCCGGGGTCGACGACCGTCCACCCCTTCTCGTCCTCGAGCGCGTAGCAGTTGACGTGGCCGAGGCCCGGCATCCGGATGGGCAACTGCAGGCGCAGGATCCCCGGCGCGGCCTCCGTGATCTCCTCGGTCGCCCGCAGCGCCTCCTCACGGGGCGGCCGGCTGGCGGGCGGGTCCTGGGTGGGGG
>JACDCH010000372.1 GCA_013694495.1 Acidimicrobiia bacterium
GTCGTCGGCGGTGACGCAGGGGGGATGGCGGCCGCGTCGCAAGCCCGCCGGCACGACCCGTCGCTCGAGATCGTCGCCCTCGAGAAGGGCTCGTACACGAGTTACTCGGCCTGCGGCATCCCGTTCCTCGTCGGCGGCGTCGTGGAGGGCGGGATCGAGCGGCTGGTGGCCCGCCCGCCCCAGAAGTTCCGCGACGACCTCCGCATCGACGTCCGCACTCGCCACGAGGTCACCGGCATCGACCTCGACGCCGGCAAGGTCGAGGTCAGGAACCTCGAGCACAACCGCACGATCACCATCGGCTTCGACCGCCTCCACATCGGCACCGGCGCCCGGCCGGTGCGCCCCGCCGGCCTCGCCGGCGTCGACCTCCCGTTCGTCCACGGCGTGCAGACGCTGGGCGACGCCGACGACCTACTCGCCCACGCCCGCGCCATCGACTGCAAGCGGGTCGTCGTGGTCGGCGGCGGCTACATCGGGCTCGAGATGGCCGAGGCGTTCGTGCAGCGCAACGCCCGGGTCACCCTCGTCGAGGGCGCGCCGCACGTCATGGGCACGCTCGACCCGGACATGGCCGGCCGCGTCGAGGAGGCGATCCGCCGCTTCGGCATCGATTTGCGCACCGGCACGGCCGTCGAGGCGATCGAGGAGGGTGTGGTGCAGACGGCGAGCGGGCCCTTGGCGGCCGACCTCGTCGTGCTCGGCCTCGGCGTGCAGCCGAACAGCGAGCTCGCCGCCGCGGCGGGCATCGAGACCGGGGTGAAGGGCGCCATCCGGGTCGACCGCCGGCAGCGCACGAGCCACGAGGCCGTGTGGGCCGCCGGCGACTGCGCCGAGTCCTTCCACCGGGTGTCCCGCCAGCACGTGCACATCGCCCTCGGCACCGTCGCCAACCGCCAGGGCCGGGTGGCGGGCGTGAACCTCGGTGGCGGCTACGCGACGTTCCCCGGGGTGGTCGGCACAGCTGTCACCAAGGTGTGCAGCACCGAGGTGGCCCGCACCGGGCTGAGCGAGCGGGAGTGCGCCGCCGCCGGGTTCGACGCGGTGTCGGTCACGGTGGAGTCGACGACCAAGGCCGGCTACTACCCCGGCGCCCGGCCCATCACCACGAAGCTGCTGGCCGAGCGGGACA
Organism: Acidimicrobiia bacterium; assembly: GCA_013694495.1. GTDB lineage: Bacteria > Actinomycetota > Acidimicrobiia > Acidimicrobiales > JACDCH01 > JACDCH01. The sequence goes on from JACDCH010000372.1 coordinate 1,133, forward strand.
CGTTGCGGCTCCTCGGCGCGCAGATCGTCGGCGGCGACGGCGCGGCGAAGCGCATCGACGTCGTCGCCGTCGCCCTGCAGGCCGAGATGAGCGCGATCGACCTCGTCGACGCCGACCTGGCCTACGCCCCGCCCTTCGGCCCCGTGTGGGACCCGGTGGCGGCGGCCGCCCGCAAGCTGCTGTACGGCACCTGAACGAGCGGCCCCCGGCGCCCCTCGGGCCCTGACGGACCCCGACGTATCGTGCGGGGGTGAAGGCGGAACGCCAGGCGCTGCTGGACGATGCATCGCTCGTCGGCCGGGCCTGGTGCACCGCCTACACGGCGCAGGTGGACGGTTGGCTGCAGTCGCTCTTCGCCGCCGCCACCCGCGACCCGGCGCCGAAGGGCCTCGCCCTGCTGGCCACCGGCGGGTACGGCCGGGCCGAGCTGGCCCCCGAGTCCGACATCGACGTGCTCCTGCTCCACACCGGCCAGGCCGACGTGGCGGGGGTCGCCGAGCGGCTCTGGTATCCGATCTGGGACGCCGGCCTGAAGCTGGGGCATGCCGTCCGCACGCCGAAAGAGGCCATCGGGCTGGCCGCCGACGACCTCGACACCGCCACGTCGCTCCTGTCGGTGCGGCACCTGGCCGGCGCCGCCGACCTCACCGCCGACGTCGGCGCCGCCGCCGCCCGCCAGTGGGAGAAGCGGGGGAAGCGCTGGCTCGGGCAACTCGGGCGGTCGGTGGGCGAGCGCCACGAGCACGCCGGCGAGGTCGCCTTCCTCCTCGAGCCCGACCTGAAGGAGGGTCGCGGCGGCCTGCGCGACGTGCACGCCCTCGGTTGGGCGTCGGCGGCCCGGGCGCTGCTGCTCGACGACGACGTCGAGCTCCTCGACGCCGCCTACCTCGTGCTGCTCGACGCCCGGGTCGAGCTGCACCGCCGCACCGGCCGGCCCGGCGACCACCTGCTGCTCCAGGAGCAGGACGGCGTGGCCGCCGCGCTCGGCCACTCGTCGGCCGACGACCTCATGCGGGCCGTCTCCGGGGCGGCCCGCACGATCGCCTGGACGAGCGACGACACCTGGGCGCGCGTGGCGTCGGTGCTCCGCGGTCCGCTGAGCCGCTCGTCCCGGCGGGACCGACCCCTGGGGCGCGGCATCGTGCTGCGCGACGGCGAGGTGCACGTCACCCCCGAGACCGTGCCGGCCGAGGACCCGGCCCTGGTGCTGCGGGCCGCGACCGCGGCAGCGGAGGGGGCGACCACCATCGACCGGGCGTCGCTCGACGTGCTGGCCGAGGAGGCGCCGCCCCTGCCCGACCCGTGGCCCGGTGAGGCCCGGACGCTGCTGGCCGAGCTGCTGCTGGCCGGCCGCCCGGCGATCCGGGTGATCGAGGCGCTCGACCAACGGGGCCTCTGGCTCCGGGTGCTGCCGGAGTGGGCGCCGACCCGCAGCCACCCGCAGCGCAACGCCTACCACCGCTTCACCGTCGACCGGCACCTCGTCGAGGCCGCGGTCGGCGCCGCCGCCCTGGCCGACAGGGTCCCCCGGCCCGACCTGCTCGTGATCGGCACCCTGCTCCACGACATCGGCAAGGGCCGCCCCGGCGACCACACCGTCGTCGGTATGGAGCTCGTACGCGCCATCGGGCGCCGCATGGGCTTCGACGGCCCCGACGTCGACACGCTCGTGGCGATGGTCGAGCACCACCTGCTCCTGCCCGATGTCGCCACCCGCCGCGACCTCGACGACCCGGCCACCATCGAGTTCGTGGCCAAGGCGGCCGGCGACGGGTCGACCCTCGAGCTGCTGGCGGCCCTCACCGAAGCCGACTCGCTGGCCACCGGGCCGGCGGCGTGGGGCGGGTGGAAGGCCGGGCTCGTGACCGACCTCGTGGAGCGCACCGCCCACGTGCTCGCCGGCGGCGACCTGGCCGACGTCCGCCGCGACGTCTTCCCGAGCGTCGAGCACCTCGCCCTCATGGCCACCGGCGAGCAGGTCCTCGACGGCCGCGACGACACCCTCACCGTGGTCACCCGCGACCGCCCCGGCGTGTTCTCCAAGGTGGCCGGCGTGCTCGCCCTCCACGGCCTCGCCGTGCTCGGCGCCAACGCCTACAGCGACGACGCCGGCGTGGCCCTCGCCCGCTTCCGGGTCGAGTCGAGCTACGGCCCCGTCGTGCCCTGGGACCGGGTGCGGTCCGACCTCCAGCGGGTGTTCGCAGGGCGCTTGGCGCTGCAGGCCCGCCTCGACGACCGAGCCCGCACCTACGGCAGCCGTCGGGTCACGGCGGGCAGCCCCGCCCGCACCGGGGTGTCCTTCGACAACCGGGCGTCGGCCTCGGCAACCGTCGTCGACGTGCAGGCGCCCGACTCGGTGGGCCTCCTGCACCGCATCACCCGGGCGTTCGCGGAGCTCGAGCTCGACATCCGCAAGGCCCTCGTGTCCACCGTCGGTCACCAGGTGCTCGACGCGTTCTACGTGCGCGACGGCACGGGCGCCAAGGTCACCGACGACGTGCTGCTGGCCGAGCTGGAGCGGGCCATCCTCCACGCCGTCCGCTCCGGCCCCGAGTAGTGCCGCGGGTAGGGTCGCCGGCCATGGGTGACGCGGGCGACGACCTCGACCCGGGGGCCCCCGGCATCGAGGAGCGCCTCACGCAGACGGACCTCCTCCGCTGGAGCGAGGCGCTCGCCGGCATCGCCCGCACCGGGCTCGGCTTCACCCAGAGCCTGTACGAGAAGGAGCGGTTCGAGGAGGTGCTCGCGGTCGCGGCCGACATCCGCGTGGCCGCCGGCTTCTCGTTCGACCCGGGCGATGTCGTCAACGACTGGCTCCGCGCGGTGGGCGACGGCGTCGCCGGCTACGTGACGCCCAAGGTCGCCGTCGCCGCCGTCGTCGGCAACGACGAAGGGGAGCTGCTGCTCGTGCAGCGGGCCGACTCGGGCGTGTGGCTCTACCCGACCGGTTGGGCCGACGTCGGCTACTCCGTCTCGGAGGTCGTCGTGAAGGAGGTCAAGGAGGAGACGGGCATCGACTGCGAGCCCCGGCGCCTCCTGGCCGTGCTCGACGGGCTGCGCCTCGGCTTCACGCGGGTGCCGATGCACCTGCTGATGTTCCACTGCCGGGCCACCGGCGGGAAGCTCGAGCGCCATCCGCTCGAGTGCTCGGCTGTCGGGTGGTTCACCGAGGACAACCTCCCCTGGCCGCTGGCCGGGGCCGGGTTCTGGGCGCCGATCGCGTTCGGAGCCCTCAGGGGCGAGGAGCGCGACGTGCACTTCGACCCACCGCGCGAGCGACCCTGGCGCGAGTAGTCGAGGCCACCACCCGCAGCAGGCGCACGCGGCGCCCAGCAGCAGGTCGACTCGCCGTAGGGGTCGGCGCCTCGTACTGCTCGCGGCCGAGCCGCTTCGTGTCGCCGACGGGGGGCCGGCGTCATCGGTCGATGCGCTCCCACACGGTCATCGGGTAGCGGGAGGCCGCCGCGAAGTCCGGGCCCGAGGCGACCAGCGGTCCGACCTCGCGGTAGTGGCGCAGGAGGTGGTCGGCGAGCTCGTCGTTGAAGTCGAAGCCGAACAGAGGCGCGCCGTACTCGGGGAACGTCCGGGTCGACACGAGCAGGTAGCGCACCGGTGCGGCCTCGATCTGGGCGATGGTCTCCTCGGTCATGCGGCCCGGCGTCACGAGGCCCGGCGTGAAGACCGAGGCTCGGGTCGGGGCCTGGAGCCCGGCCAGGAAGTAGAGCGTCGTGTCCTCGGGAACCAGCATCACCTGCTCGCCCCGCCGGCGCGCCTCCTCCATGAACCGCGTCGCGGCGCGATAGGTCGCCAGCTTCGAGCGGGGAAGGCCGAGGCGGCCCCGGTCGGACGCGAGCTCGACCGCATCGAGGTCGTCGGTCAGCGGGTCGGCGGCCTGGACCACCATCGACAGGGCGACGGGGACGAGCAGGGCGGCGGCGAGGGCGTGGGCCCGGCGGCCCCGGCCCGGCGCCACCGTGGCCCGCGGCAGCCGGGTGACGATCACGAGCAGCCCGACGATCGACAGGCCGTTGTAGTAGATCGAGTAGCCCCGGTACTGCGGTGCGAAGCCGGCGCGAGCGCCCACGAGCAGGGCGGTCACGACGACGACGAGCAACGCGGCCGCCTCCCCGCGGCGGGGCGGCGACCGCAGCGCCCAGAGGAGCGGGACGGCCACCACGGC
>JACDCH010000376.1 GCA_013694495.1 Acidimicrobiia bacterium
ACTGCTCGGGCCCCTCCTCGACGCCGGACATCAACCCCCGGCACCCGTCGAGCTCCGCCGCGCCCTGAACACGATCGACCGCACCCTCACCGACTACATCAACGGCGCGAGACTCGGCAAAGCCGCAAAGAGCCGGTCGGTCGACAGGTCGTAGCCGGCCATGAGGTGCCGGACCCCGTTGGGCCTCGTGTAGGTCGCTCGCATCCGACGCCGGCGGGGCGCCTCGGTGTCTCCCCGACCTGCGGCCACCGGCGCCCATTGCTTGCCCGGGCGGGGCTGCAAGTTGAGGGGACCGAACTCGTCCATGCAGATCACGACCGTCGGATCTCCTGGGCCCGGTGGGGCTTTGCCATCGGCGATGTCGTAGAGCTCGAGCACCCGGTTCTTCTTGGCTTCGAAGTCCGGGTCGTTGCTCTGCTTGAACGTCTTGATCACTTGAAACGAGACGCCTTCCTCGCGGAGCAGGAGCCGCAGGCCCTCGTGGCTGATGTCGTCGACCACCCCCTCAGCCACCAGGAACTCGGTCAGCTTCGACAACGACCACGTCGAGAACGGCAGATCGTGATCGGTCGGTCTCGCCAACGCGATCTTCTTGATCTCCCGCCGCTGCGGAAGCGTGAAGGTCGGGGGCCGCCCACCGGCGTACTTCGGAGTCAACGACTCGAAGCCATCGACATTGAAGTTGTGGATCACCGCACGGACCCGGTCCTCGGACGTGAACGCGATCTTGGCGATCGCCGGGACCTCCATCCGCTGCGCCGAACACAACACGATCTGCGCTCGCCGCCACCGCACCACCGACCCCGAACCCCGCATGACGATCGACAACAGCTTGCGCCCCTCGTCGTTGGTCAGCTCACGAACCAGCACCCGTTCAGCCATGCCCGAAGTCTGCGCGACCCCGAACGCGAGGTGGTGGACGCGACCCCACCAACGTTGCCGGTCACGGCACTAGGTCATGCGTCGGACTCGATGCCGAGCATGACCGCGACCTCGGTTGCTGCTCGTTCACCGGCGCGGACCGCGCCATCGAAGTAGCCGTTCCATACGTCGGCGGTCTCCGTGCCGGCCCAATGCAGGCGTCCGATCGGCTGACGGAGAGCCGGTCCAAGCTGCGTCCATACCCCGGGGGTCATGCGGCCGCTGTAGCAGCCACCGCTCCACTCCTCCTGGCACCAGTCTTGCTCGACGTAGTCGATCGATCGCAGGGCGCGATCACCGAAGAACCTCTGCAGCTGGCGGGTGACGACCTCGCGTCGCTCGTGCATCGGGATGGGTCCGAGGTCACGAGCGGCCCTTCCTTCGATGAAGGCGAGCAGCACGCCCCGCGACGAGTCGGGCGGTGAGTTGTCGAACACGACGCTTACTGGGTCGACCAGGCTGAAGGCTTGCCCGGAAAGTTCGTCGGCCCGCCACCACGGCTCGTCGTAGACCGTCATGGTCTTGATCACCGCGCCCATTGGAACGTTCTGGGTGAGCTGCTCGCGCTGGCCCCCGAGTCCGGGATTCCAGCCGATCCTCCCCGTGAGCATCGGTGGAAGGGCCGAGACGAGTGCTTGGGCGCGGATCTTCCCACCGGCACCGTCGTGGTGCACCGTGACCCCGGTGTCGTCGTGGTCGACGCGCCTTACCGGGGATGCCAGCCGGACGTCGATCGTCTCAGCCATGCGGATGCTTAGCGACTGGGATCCGCCCATGATGCGGTCCTGCTGCGCTCCGTTGGCCGTGCCGAGCAGCCGGTCCCAAAGGCCGCCCGAGTGACAGTAGAAGAGAAGGTGAAGCAATGAGACGTCTGTCGCTTCACAGGAGAACACGGAGGTGACCATTAAGCGAAGGAAGTCGCGTGCGACCCGGGTCCGGACGTTCCGCCGCAGCCAGCTCTCCGCCGTTTGGCCGTCCCACTCGGCGGCGCGCGCCGCAGTCCAAGGCTCCATGAGGGGAACTGTCCTGGCCATGCGGTGGAGCCGCTGCTGCGCGACGCCGAGGTCGATGAGCACCTGAGGCGCCATCATCATGCGTTGGCCTTTCACCTTCTTCGGCCTGGTCTGGCTCGACCGAGCCACCAGCAGATCCATGCCGTCGTTGTAGGTCGGGAACGTCCCGAGGCCGATCTCGTCGAGAAGGGCGAGAACCCGATCCTGCGTAGGACCGACCCACTGACCGCCCATCTCGACGACGGTCCCGTCCTCGAACGTGTGATTGAGGGTGCGCCCACCCACCCGATCGCGTGCCTCGAGGACCACGGCCTCGCAACCCGACTGCGCCAGCCTGCGAGCGGCGGTCAGCCCGGAGATCCCGGCTCCGATGACGACAACTCTTGTCTCTTCCATGGTGTCACCATAGCCCGACAGTGAAACGAGTGTTACACTATCGGGCATCGAGGAGATCGCCCTGCGGAGATGCCCAGGCTGATGAGGAGCTGACATGCAACTGCCAGATGTCATCGCTCGAGCTCAAGGGTTCGGATCCCTGACCTACCTGGCCAGCGTCACCCCCGCGAATCATCCGCATGTGACGCCTGTGATTGTTGCCTGGGAGAGAGAGCAGGCGTGGGTGATGGTCAGCGTTACCTCGCAGAAGGCCTCAAACCTTCGGCAGAACCCCAACGGCTTGCTCCACTTCCCGACGTCGGAGCAGCTCGAGAGCCTGATGATCTGGTGCTCCGCCACACTCGATGACGACGTCGCAACGAAACGACGCCTGTGGGCCGGAGTGTTCGACTACGACCTCAATGCCTTCGCCCCCGGAGGGCCTGAAGAAAGTCCGGGCACCGCCTTCGTCAGATTGGTCCCGCAGCGCGCACTACTCATGTCAGACGCCGGGCTGCGCGAACAGTGGCGTCGGTGAGGCTGGACCGCGAGCGCTCGCGCCGTCAGCGACTGGCCGGGACTCGGCGGGGGAGTCCCACGCAGTCGATCAGCTGGCGGCGATGACGGCCCGGTGCCTCATCAGCCGCAAGATCAACGGCGTCTACAAGCTCATCGCCGACGACTTCGATGCCAACAACGTGGACGACATCTGGCCCCGGGGGCCCCTACCGCGACTCCCGGGTATCCCAGGGCGGCACCTTTACGGGCATCGCCGGGAACTACGACAGCGACCCCCACCGATGAGATCTTCTGGGCCGAGTGTGTGGTCAGCGGCCTTGCTCATGGCCGTCGATCTACTTAGGGTGCTCGAAGTAAGCGAGGATCGGCCCGGCGGGTCGCCCCCCGCCACCGGGACCAGAGAGGAGCGACGACATGGCCGACATCGATGCGGTGCACCGCGCGCTGGCGGCTCGGGGTGCAGGCGAGATCCCCCACCCGGGTGGCACGCTGCTGGCCCACCTGGTGCGCACGAGCGAGTTGCTCCGGTCGTGGGGCGCCGACCCGATGCTCGTCCGTGCCGGTCTGGCGCATGCCGCCTACGGCACCGATGGCTTCGCTCGAGCGCTGTTCGGTTGGGACGAGCGGTCTGCGGTGATCGATCTCGTGGGACCGGCGGCGGAGGGGATCGTGCACCGGTACGCCCGATGCGATCGCGGGACGACCTACCCACGGCTGGTAGCCGGTGCTTACCGGGACCGGATCGACGGCTCGACGGCGCTACTCGGCACCGACGAGGTCCACGCGCTCGCCGAACTGACTGTCGCCAACGAGCTCGACGTCGTGCGCCACTGCCGCGTGTTGCGCGAGCAGCACGGCGCTGCCCTGCGAGCGCTGCTCGCCGGGTGGCGCGGCGTGATGAGCGTCGGCGCGCTCGATGAGTGCCGCCACGTGCTCGGGCCGGCGATGCACGTCGGCGCCGACGACAGGCCGGAAGACGTGCACGTAGTCGTCGACGGCGTCCGCCTCCACCTCCTCGACTGGGGCGGGAGTGCGACGTCGACCGTTGTGCTCCTGCACGGCGGCGGGCTGCAGGCGCACACGTGGGACGCGGTGGCCGTAGCGCTGCGGACCGAGCACCGTTGCGTCGCCGTCGACCTCCGTGGCCATGGCGACAGCGAGTGGTCACCGACGTGCGACTACACGATCGACGCGCATGCCCACGACCTAGCCGGCGTCCTCGCCGCCCTCGGCGTCTCGAGACCGATCGTCGTCGGGCACTCGCTGGGCGGGTTCGCCGCGCTCCGCCTGGCCGCCCGCCGATCGGCCGATCTGGCCGGCCTCGTGATCGTCGACACCAGCCCGTTTGTGCGGGAGACGCCGCTGCTGGCGAAGATCCGTGAGTTTGTGCAGGCGGCATCAGTGTTCGAGACCTTCGACGACGCGATCGACCACGCGCTCGGGTTCCGACGCTCGACTGACCGTGATCGGCTTCGCTCCACCCTGCGCCACTCGCTGCGGCTGCTCCCCGACGGACGCTGGACGTGGAAGCGCGACCAGCGTCACCTCAAAGATGGGTACATCGAGTCGACGATGCAGGCTGCGAAGGCGCTCGTCCCCGACCTGGGCGCCATCGGCTGCCCCACCCTCGTCGTGCGTGGCGACCACGGCACCGGCCACTCCGACGACGACTACCGCCGCTTCGTCGACCGCCTGCCCGACGCCCGGCTCGAGACGGTGACCGGCGCCGGCCACAACGTGCAGAGCGACAACCCGGCCGGACTGGTCGACGCGATCAAGCCGTTCCTCGACTCTGCGTCGTTTCGGTGACGGTGCTCGACATGGCGCGGAGGAGCTCCGCCGTGGTGAGCACTTCAACACCGATGTTCAGCATCTCGTTGCGCCCTCGTCCATAGAGGCCAGACACAGCGTCCTCGACAAGGGCGATGCGGTAGTCGCGCTCGCTGGCCTCGTAGATCGACGCGCGCGGGCAGTTCGGGAAGTTGCAACCGACGAAGACCAGCGAGTCGATAGCACCAAGGCTTCGCAAGTGGTCTTCCAGCGGCGTGCAGAAGAAGGCTCCCCAGCGAGGCTTGTAGATGACGAACTCGTCCTCGCCGAGCTGCTGGATGCCGCCCGCAAGGAGGAGGTCGTCATCGAGCTCCGCCGCCTTCGGCGTGATCAGCCCGGGGGCAAGTGATCGCCCGGGCGTTCCTGGCCTCAGCACGGGCGTGCGGCCTCGCACGAGCTCACGCCGGATTGGTTCGGCGTTGGTTCCGTCGGGTCGGTACAGACGCACGATGTGGACGATGGGTCGGTGGGCGTCGCGGAACGCCTGACACAACCGGATGATGTTCGGCAGCGCTGCAGATGTGCCAGCGATCTCAAGAGGCTGGCCATCGAGTGTGTCTTGCTGCGTGTCGATGGTGATCAGCGCGGCCCGTCGCAGATCCGGTGCGGACACGTCCGTCTCGATCGTGCTCATTGGTCCTCCTCATGTCGGTGGCCTCTCGGTGACGCCACTACTGAGTATGATCACAGTAATGGGACCGCTACCGCGCCTGTCAACCCGTAGCCGGTCAGGGCTGTTGCGCGAATGCTTCGCTAAGACCCTGACGCGCGTCCGAGGTCGTCGGGCGCCACGTGTTGAGTTGTGTAGTTGCGAGCACCGCTTGATCGGCGGCGTGCGCGATGTTGCGCCGGCCCGACTCATCGCCAAACCCACGCCTACGCTCGACCCATGGTGACGCTGGGGGACGACGACTTCGACCCTCTGTTGACGGGCTTCGCGCTGATCACCGGTGGTAGCCGCGGGATCGGCGCCGCCACGGCCCGGCTGCTCGCCCGGCAAGGCTGGAACGTCTGTGTGAGCTACCGCGTCGCCCAACAGGCCGCCGACGAGGTCGTGGCCGCCTGTCGGGCCGCGGGACGACAGGCGCTCGCGGTCCGCGCCGACGTCTCTTGCGAGGCCGACGTGACCGAGCTGTTCGGCCAGGCCGACGAGCTGGGCACGCTGAGGGCGCTGGTGAACAACGCCGGGATGGTCGCTCCCACAGCGCGGGTCGACGAGATGGACGCACGCCGGGTTGAACAGATGATGGCGGTCAACGTCGTCGGCCCGTTCCTGTGCGCTCGCGAGGCGGTCCGGCGCATGTCCACCCGGCATGGTGGCAGCGGGGGTGCGATCGTCAACGTGTCGTCGGCCGCGGCCCGCTTGGGCAGTGCAGGAGAGTACGTGGACTACGCGGCCTCCAAGGGAGCGGTCGACACGATGACCATCGGATTGGCCCAAGAAGTCGCGGCCGAGGGCATCCGCGTCAACGCTGTTCGTCCCGGCTTCATCGAGACCGACATTCACGCCAGCGCCGTCCAACCCGACCGTCTCGAACGGGTCCGCCCGTCGATACCCATGCAGCGAACTGGCCGGCCCGACGAGATCGCCGAAGCAATCGCGTGGTTGTGCTCCGATGCGGCCTCCTACGTAACCGGCGCATTGGTCGACGCCTGCGGAGCACGCTGAAGCCTCGACCCCGGACCTTGTGAATTGATGGTCCGCATGCACCCGGATCGTCAGGTCGCGGAGGAGATTCGGGACTCGTTCCGCGCGACTGTGCGCTCGAACCCTCTGGTGTGGAACTGATGGGATGACCGGCAACGTTCGTCCGCTCCAACGCCGCAACCGATGCCGCAGGACTTGCACACGCAGCCGTCGACGGAACCGACGTCGCCGGGCGCCCGCTTTTCGCCGCGTACCTCCATCTCGACTGGCCGAGCGAACCGCAGCGCACCTCATCCTTCGGCACGCCTAGACGCTGCAGCGCGGGTTCCGCGGCGACGGGCACATCGCCGCCACCATCGCACACGGCCTCGACGGGCTCGCCGCCCAAAATCACTCACGCCGCCACAGGCCTGATGTCCCGGAACGTCGTCACATCCCGTCGCGGCTGGGCCGACGGCGACGGGACCCGGAGATCGGCGACTGGGCACGATCCGCGTCATGGGGCCGTGCGCGGAAGAACGACCCTTAGGTCGTCGGAACTCGTGAGCAATCGCACCTCGGGCTGTGGCAGGACGCTGTTCTTCGACAGCTGCGAATGAGGTTGTCCGGCCGCGGAGTCCGCCAGCGCGGGTGGGGAAGCATCAGGCTGGCGGGATCACCCGAAGGCCGACGAGCGCCCAGGCGCAAAGCAGCCGGTCGCCACCCTCGACAGCGTGGACTTCTACCACCCCGGTCATCAGTGTCCGGCCGGGGCGTAGCGTCCGGGCGTCGGCGACCAGCATGCTGCCGCGAGCCGGCGCCACGAGTTTGACCGTGAAGTCGACGGTCATGACCCGTCCGCCGTCGGGTAGTAGGGCGGCGGACGCGGCGCCGGCTGCGAAGTTCGCGAGCGCGCCCACCGCAGAGCCTTGGAACGTGCCGTCGTCAGCGTGGGAGAGTTCCCGGCGGTACGGCATTGCGAGGCGCGCGTGCCCGGCTTCGACGTGTTCGACGTTGATGCCTAGGTGCTGGACAATCGGCATGCCCTGGATCCACCCGACGAGCTCCGAGTGCGGCGAGTCGTCGCTTCCGGTGCTATCGGTCACGGTGCGAGCCGGGTCACGCCGATCGGGTTCGGCAGCGGAACGACACCGGCGTCGTAGATCGTGTTCGACAGCCGACGCCACGTGTCCACCAAAGCGTCCCGGTCGCGGTCGGCGAGGACGTCCCACGGCCGGCTCGCAGCATGGTTTGTTCGGGCGGCGACGTCGGCCCAGAGGTCCCGGCCTTGCGCCGTTAGCGTGCCGTCGGGCGTGAGCAGCTCGAGGTCGGCGAGTCGGTTGGCGGCGGCCGTCCAGTCGTCATCGGACCAGCCTCGGTTCTTCTGCGTCTGCTTTCGGGCGACGGCGCCCGCGGCGTCGGCCATCACGTGCGTTCCGCAGCCGTCGATGTCGGCTGCGACGAGCGCTGCGACGTGGCCGTCGCCGCGGTGCTCTCGCAGCAGCGTCGACGCATGCCACAACGCAAGGTGCGGTTCGGCTGGCCAGTCGAGGTGAACATGCGCGGCGAACAGCGCTCGGCCGTCGACATTGCAGGCGTCGACGGTACGCCGGGCGGCGACGGCCGCATGCCATATGTCGGCAGAGCTCGTCGTGTCGCCGAGCGCGTCGCGGAGCGCTCGGTCGGCGCCTTCGACTCGTGCCTGCCACGCAGCTTCGGGTGTGACGAGATCCCAGACGTGCGGTATGGCTTTCGCGACCATCTCCGGGTGGAAGTTGTAGAAGACGGCGGCAACTGTCTCGGCGGGGACGGGACCGAGGGGCGCGGCGCGTGTTGCGAAGTATCTTCGCCGCCGCGGTCGACAGCGATCTCCTCACGCGCTCGCCCGTCCGACCTCGCTCGCTCGGGCTGCACGTGGTCCGGAGGCCCGCTCGGCCGACGCTGACGCCCGACGAGGTGCGCCGCCTCGCCGACGCCGGCCCGGCCCGCTACCGAGCGCTCGTGCTTCTCGCCGGGACGGTTGGGTTGCGATGGGGCGAGTGCGTCGGGCTGCGGGTTGCCGACGTCGACTTCCTGCGCCGCCGCATCCGCGTCGAGCAGACGGTCGAGGAGATCAGCGGGCACGTTCGGGTCGTGGCGGCTACCAAGAGCGAAGCCGGCAAGCGTTCGTTCGCCCTGCCTGAATTCCTCGTCGACGAACTCGCGGCACACCTAGCGACGCATCGCCAAGGCGTCGCGCCTGACGACCTCGTGTTCCTCGGCCCGAAGGGCGGCATCCTCCGACGCACCTTCGAGGCGAGGGTGTTCAAGCCTGCCGTCGACGCCGCCGGCCTGCCCGAGAACCTGACCTTCCACGGCCTCCGACACGTGGCGACCACGCTGATGATCGCCAACAACGAGCACCAGAAGGTCATCCAGCACCGCCTCGGCCACGCCGACCCGGCGATGTCCCTCGGCGTCTACGGCCACGTCCCCGATACCCTCGACCAGGAGGCCGCCGGTCGGCTCCACTGGCTGTTCACGGCAGCGGAGCCATCGACCACGGTACGGTCGGGTCCGTGACCGAGCCCCGCCGGCTGACCGTCGAGGAGTACGAGCAGATGTCGCGCGACGCGCGCGTGCAGCTCCTCACGGAGCGCACGATCACCGACCTGTCCAAGGTCGATCAGGCGTTCTTCGAGCGATCCAAGGCGGACTTTCGTTGGGTCATGGAGCGACGGCAGTCGCTCAAGCCTCCGGATCAGTAGCCGCCGCCAACTGCTCCAGGAGGCGTTCCGCAGCGGCGACCAAGGGAGGGAGGTCCTCCTCCACCGTCGCCCGCAGGATCGAGTGCGCGGTGTCGAAGTACCGGTGGGCGAGATGATCCCGCATGCCGGCGACATCCCGCCACGGGATGTCCGACTCGCTCGCGAGCAGCTCGGGATCGATGTCCTTGACCGCCTCGCCGATCTCGATGAGACGCACCCGGACGGCGTCGAACACGAGCCCGTCGTCGAGTCCGCCGCGCTCGAGGTGGCTGGCGATCGCTGCAGCCGAGGCGAGGATGTCCTCGAGTCGCGCGTCGTCTCGCCGGCTCACAGCGGGACGGCTTCGCCGAGAACGCGGGCTCGGATGCGCGGCTTGAGCGTGTCCGCCGGCACGACGTCGACGTCGACCCCCAGCAGTTCGCTCAGCTCTCGTTCGAGCCCGATGAGGTCGAGCAGACCGACTCCCTCGTCGAGATCGACGAGCAGGTCGACGTCGCTCGCCTCGGTGTCCTCGCCACGAGCGACGCTCCCGAAGACACGCACGTTGCGGGCGCGGCGATTCGTGGCTGCCTCCTTGATCGCCTTCCGGCGCTGACGGAGGCGCCGTCCGAGCGGGGTGTCGGGAAGGCCACGTTCTGGTTCCACCGACGGCACGACGTCGAGCACGAGTTCGTGGCCGGCTGCCGCGATCAGCCGAGCCAGCATCGGGACGCTCGGTTCGCGCCGGCCCGACTCGTACGCGCTGATGACGGATTGCGCCACGCCCGCTCGACGGGCCAGGTCGGTCTGCGACAGCCGCGAAAGCTGGCGCGTCGTCCGCAAGAGGTCGGCTGACGTCGATGGCATGAAAAGTAGCCTATGACGGATCGTCTATTGGCTGCAACGGCAGTACAGGGAAGGTCGTACGGTTGCACGATCAGAAACCCGACGTCATGGAGGCGAGGATGGCCAGTGGGGAGCTCGACCTGACTTCGCAGGAGCTCGAGCTCCTGATCGACGGGCGAGTCGATGATGTGGCCCTGGTGTGGGTGGGCGCTCATCCATCTCGGCATCCGAGCCAACCCACCCGAAGACCCGGGGCCGCCCACGTCCAATGACATCGACCTCGCGTTCCGCAGCTTCGAGGGGTCGTCTCCGCTGGCCTGATGCGACTCGGACGAGTGCAGTACATCGACAAGGGCCCACCGGGCAGGTTGGCTCCCGTCGAGCACATCTCCGAGGAGATCGACGACATCCGGCGTCGCGTCGATGAGGCATGCCGATCGGGCGGCGACTGGGAGTTCGCCTGCTGGCTGGTCAACACCCCGTCTGGCGACTCGATCGCGAGGGCAGCGCTCGGCGCCGAGAAGCGTGCGCCATGACGGCCTACCCGTCGCAGTGGGCACGGGTGTGGCACGAATCCTGCGACAGCGACCAGCTCGTCGACATCGCCGCAGGTCAGCAGCCCGGCTCGGTGACCAGAGCACTTCGGTCGCATCGAAGGGGCCGTGGGTTCGAGTCCCATCACCTCCACCACTAGAACGCCAAGAATCTGCTGGTGAAGGACCCTTTCGAGGGCCCCTCGTCTTGTCCAGATCGACCACTGAGAACCACCGATTGTCCGCTGCTTAGGGCGCGCGGAGGGCACGCGGTGCGCGGTCTGTGCGCGGAAGGCACGCGGAGGGCACGGACTAAGCCAGGACTAAGCCCGGACTAAGCCCGCTCCGATGCGTTGGTGCCGGCGCCACCACCGTGCTGCTCATCGCCAGGTGGGGCGACGGCGGCGACAACTGGGGCTCCATCGAACCGGCGATCAGCGAGCGCGCTCGAGTCTGCTCGTACGCAAGATTCGGAACAGGAACGAGTGACGCGCCATCGTCGACCCAGAACTTCGACACCCAGGCCGCCGACCTCCACGCGCTGCTCGACCACGACGGCGAACCCGGCCCCTACGTCGTGCTCGGACACTCCTTCGGCGGCGCTGAAGCCGTCACGTTCGCAGCGAGGTACCCGGACGAGGTGACCGGCCTCATGCTCCTCGACGCGAGCCCGACCACCTGGCCAGCCACGGTGTGCTCGGTCGCGGCCTACGAGGCACTGTGCGGCGTCTTCCACGACCCGACCCTCGACCCGGAGCGACTCGACGTGTTCCCCGCGTTCGACGAGGTCGCGACCATCGGCTAGCGGCCCGGAAGGGGCTGATGGGCACCCCCAGCACCGTCTCGGTCGTGTCTGCAATCAGGCTCTGCCGCAGTGTGGCAGAAGCCCACGTCCGACACGGGGTCGTGGCCATCCCCGTCGACCTCAACTGACCGTCGCACCCGCTCGGTAGTTTGGCGTCGATGCGTTGGCGCGTGGCGGCGGTGGTCGGAGCCGTCGTCCTGATCACGATCAGTGGCCCTGCTCGCGGCGAGACGGGACGCTTTCCCAGCGCGGACCCCGATCCGCGGGTTGGCACCCCTGACGATCCGGCTTTCGACTGCGCCGAGCCCGACGACGAGGACGCCGTCGATCCGTGCGGAGCGGTCTGGGACGAGCAGTTCAACCTGTTCGGGTTCGCCCCCAGCAGCACCCGGCTGACGGCGACCTATCGCGACGTCGCCAGGTTCGGGCAGGGCCAGGTCTCCGGCGTCGGCGCGGACCAGGCGTGGAAGGTGACCACGGGGCGGGCCGACGCCACCGTCGCCGTCACCGACACCGGCATCCGGTGGGAGAACGCCGACATCGCCACCAAGGTCCGCCTCAACGAAGGCGAGCTGCCCCTCCCGATGGGGGCCAGCACCCACGACGTGAACGGCGACGGAGCGGTCACCGTGGCCGACTACGCCGGTGACCCACGGGTGGTCGAAACGAACGACAACGGCGCCATCGATCCGCAGGACATCCTGCGGACGTTCTCCGACGGCACCGATGGCGACGCCAACGGGTACGTCGACGACATCGCCGGTTGGGACTTCTTTGACGACGACAACGATCCCGAGGACGTCTCCAGCTACTCGGCGGCTCGCAACCACGGGAGCGGCAGGGCCGAGGAAGCCGTGCAGGTCACCGACGACGCGGCCGGGGAGGCGGGGGTGTGCCCGGACTGCACGTTGCTCCCGCTGCGGGTGTGGGACAGCTTCGTCGTGATCGGCGACCAGTTCGGCATGGCGGTGGCCTACGCCGCCGATGAGGGCGTCGCGTCCGTCGTCGTCGCCCTCGGCGTGCTCCAGAACACCATCACCGCTCGGGAGGCGGTCCGCTACGCCTATGAGAAGGGGGTCGTGGTGACATCGGTGTCGAGCGACCTCAACACCGCCAACCACAACTACCCGACGAACTATGACGAGACCGTCTTCATCAACGGGTGCGTCGCTGACACCCACGGGCTCGGGCGGGACGCCAGCGAGCTCAACGAGCTGTTCGTGAACCTCGGTCTCGGGAGCCAGCTGCCGGTGTCGACGTGGTTCCGCAACAGCAACCTCACCCAGTACGGCGCCCACGCCCACGTGTGCTTCACGGCGACGACCGGCAGCGAGGCGACCGGGCAGGCGGGTGGGGCCGCGGCGCTGCTCGTGAGCCGCGGGCGTGACGTGGCGGACGACATCGGGGGTCCGCTCACCCCCAACGAGGTGAAGCAGCTGCTGACGACGACGGCCGAGGACGTCCGGTCGGAGAACACCGTCGGCGTCGGAGTTCCCGATCCCGCCCAGCCCGGCTTCGACGAGCACTTCGGCTACGGACGAGCCGACCTCGGCGCTGCCGTCGCCCGCATCGCCCCGGGCCAGATCCCTCCCGAGGCGCTGCTCACAGGGCCTGCGTGGTGGTCGATGCTCCCCACCACCGGCACGGCACCGGTGCTCGGGCGGGTCGCCGCCGAGCGCTCCGGCAGCTTCACCTACGACCTGGCGTGGGCGCCGGGCGTCGAGCCCACCGACGCCGAGTTCACCTCGTTCGCCTCTGGCGGCGGCAGCGCGCCGATCGACGGTGCCCTCGGGGCCATCCCCCTCGGCGCTGTGGCCGACGCCCTCCCGGGTGCCGCCGCCGGCACGCCGTCGCTCGACCCGAACGCCTACGTCTTCACCGTTCGGGTCACGGTCACCGATGCCCAGGGCAACCGGGGTGAGGATCGGCGGGCCTACTTCGCCTTCGACGACCCGACCGCCCTGCCGGGGTGGCCCCGCTTCACCGATACGGGCGGTGAGAGCTCGCCTGTCCTCGCTGACCTCGACGGCGACGCCCGCCTCGAGATCGTCGAAGCCGACAGCTCCGGGCGCATCACCGTCACCCGAGCCGATGGCACCCCCCTGCCGACGTTCAACGGAGGCCGGCCGTGGATCCTGCCGCCCACCTACAACGCCCACCTGGATGCCCCCGGCTTCGCAACCGGACGGGTCACCGCTCCCAACGGCGGGTTGCGGACCCCTGCGGTGTACGACATCGACGGCGACCTCGCGCCGGAGATCGTCGCCGCCGCCGTCGACGGTCGGCTCTTCGTGCTCGACGCCGACGGCTCCGTCGCCGACGGCTTTCCCGTCGGGGTGGACCCCGCCCTCTCGGCAGTCGCCCTGCGCACCAGGGACCACCACGTCAAGCGGGGGTTCCTCGCGGCGCCATCGGTGGCCGACCTCGATGGCGACGGCACCATGGAGATCGTCGCCGCCGCCCTCGATGGCCACGTCTACGCCTGGTCGGCCATCGGGGTGGCCCGGCCAGGCTTCCCCGTCCGCTTGGCCGACCCCGCCGTCGCCGATCCTGTCGGCGGGGAGCTCATCTCGACGCCGGGCATCGGCGACCTCGACGGCGACGGTGATCTCGAGATCGTCGTCGAGAGCAGCGAGGTCTACGGCGACAGCCTCAGCACGTCACCGGACCCCGAGGATGTCGCCGCCCTGTTCAACCGCCTCCTGGAGGGCGGTCCCGACGCCGCCGGCTCCTTCGGCCGCGTGTACGCCATCCACGACGACGGCGCCCTCGTCGACGGCTGGCCCGTGCCCCTCGGGGGCCTGCTACCCGACATCCTCCCGTTCGTCGCCCCAGCGATGACCGTGGCGCTCGCCGACCTCGACGAGGACGGTGACGACGAGGTGGTCGCCGGCATCGTCAGCGGCACACAGCGCGTCCTCGATGGTGACGGGACCGAGCTGCGCCAGCTCCGGACCCAGGGGCCCGTCGTCGGGGGCGACAGCCCGGAGGTGCAGCTGGTGAACCTGGCCGAGTATCCCGTCATCGGCGATCTCGGCGATGGGACGCTCTCGATCGCCAAGGGCGGCGCCACCCTGAACACCGCGATCAACCTGCTCCTGGTCGGCCAGAACCTGCCCTACGACCACGTCCTCCAGGTCTACGACGCCACCACCGGGGAGTACCGCCCTGGCTTCCCGCACGCGGTCGAGGACTACATGATCCTGTCGACGCCGGCCATCGCCGATGCGGGCGGCGGCCCGGAGCGTGAGGTCATCGTCGGCACCGGCCTCTACCTGATCCACGCCTTCGGGCCGCTGGGGCAAGAGGCCCCGGGGTTCCCCAAGCTGACCGGCGGCTGGAACTACGCCGTGCCTGCCGTCGGCGACCTCGACGGTGACGGGACCCTCGAGATGGTGGCCAGCACCAGGGAGGGGTGGCGGTTCGCGTGGACGCTCGGCACCCCGGTCGCCGGCGGCGACGAGTGGTGGACCGAAGCCCACGACGAGTGCCACACCAACCGCTACGGCACCGACTGTCGGCCGCCGGCTGCTCCCCAGCAGCTGACGTTGCAGGGTGGCGCGCTGAACTTCACGGCGCCGGGAGACGACTGGCTGGCTGGCCAGGCGACGGCCTACGAGGTGCGGGTGTCGGCGCGTCCCATCGAGAGCTTCGCCGACTGGGAGGCGGCGTCACCGGTCGTCGCGTCCACGACCCCCGGAGCTGCGAGCACCACCGAGACGCTGCGGCTCCCTGCCGGCACGACCTCGGTGGCCGTCATCGCGATCGACGACGCCGGCAACCGTTCGCAACTGGCGGCGGTCGGGCCGGGCGCTGGTTCGGGCGGCCCCGGGG
>JACDCH010000235.1 GCA_013694495.1 Acidimicrobiia bacterium
GGGCCGCGACCCGGCCGTGGGCCAACGTCGACGCCCGCCTGGCTGACGCCCGCCAGTGGAGCCGCCCGTTCGGCCTGCTGCGGCCGGTCGACGAGATCGCGGTCCTCGCCCGCCGCTACCTGCACGAGCACGGCGGGGACCGGGAGGACCTCGCCGAGGTGGCCCTGGCGTTCCGGCACCACGCCGGCGCCAACCCGGCGGCCATGATGCACGGCCGATCGTTGTCGCTCGACGACTACCTGGCGGCGCGCTGGGTCAGCGAGCCGCTGTGCCTGTTCGACAACTGCCTCGAGTCCGACGGCGCCGCCGTCGTCGTCGTCACGACCCTCGACCGGGCCCGCGACCTCCGGCGCCCGCCCGCCGTCGTGCACGCCTTCGCCCAGTCGCTCCCCCGCCAGCACCAGACCATGACGAACTACTTCGCCGAGGACCCGCTCGAGGGATCGTCGTGGGCCTGCGCCCGCCGGCTGTGGGGCAACGCCGACGTGGGTCCCGGCGACGTCGACGTCGCCCAGCTGTACGACGCCTTCAGCCCACTGGTGCCGCTGTCGCTCGAGGGCTACGGGTTCTGCGGGCGGGGCGAGGGGCTGGCGTTCTGCGCAGGCGGCGCCCTGCGGGCCGACACGCCCGGCGGGCTCCCGGTGAACACGAGCGGCGGGAGCCTGAGCGAGGCGTACCTGCACGGCTTCAACCTCATCGTCGAAGCCGTTCGCCAGGTGCGGGGCGAGTCGACCAACCAGGTCCCGGGGGCGGAGGTCTCGCTGGCCACCAGCGGCGAAGGGGTCCCCACGTCCGCCGTCCTCTTCACGGCCGACCGATGACCGAGCGCCCGGGACCCAGGGCGACGGCCGGGCTGCTGCTCCCCGATCCGGACGACCCCGTCGCCGGTCCCTTCTGGGCCGGGTGCGCGGCCGGCGAGCTGCGGGTCCAGGCCTGCGGGGTGTGCGGCCGGCGGCGCATGCCACCCCGGCCGATGTGCCCTGCCTGTCACAGCCTGGCCGCGGGCTGGGACACGATGTTCGGACGGGCCACGGTGTGGTCGTTCGCCGTCCCGCACCCGCCCCTGCTCCCCGCCTACGCGGCGCGGGCGCCGTATGCCGTGCTCGTCGTGACGCTCGACGACGACCCCACCATCCGCCTCGTCGGCGACGCCGCCGCCGGACAGCCCCCCGACGCCTTCGCCATCGGCGACGCGGTCGAGGTCGCGTTCGAGCGGGTGGCTGACGACGTGGTCCTACCGCGCTGGCGGCCGGTCACCGAACCCTGACGACCCGGAGGATGTCGCTCGTGGCCGAGGCGCCGAGCACCGGGGAGCCGGCGATCACGACGACGTTGTCGCCCGTGCGGGCCACCCCGGCCTGCACCGCCCGCTCGACCGCGTGCCACACGATCTCGTCCGACGACTCGTACCACTCGGTGGCGAACGGGATCACGCCCCACGAGAGCGCGAGCTGGCGGGCGGCTGCCTCCGTCGGGCTGAAGCTCACCAGCGCGCAGCGGGGCCGGAAGCGGGCCATGGCCCGGGCGGTGGTGCCCGAGCGGGTGCAGCACACGATGGCCACGGCGTCGAGATCGACCGCCGCCTCCCAGGCGGCGTGCGTGACGGCGGCGGTGATGGCCAGCTCCTCGGGCACGCCGGCGGCGCGCTGCAGCTTGCCCAATCGGTTGCCCCAGGCGAGGTAGTCGGCCTCCTGCTCGGCCCGCTCGACGATGCGCGCCATGGTGCGCACCACGAGCTCGGGGTCGTGGCCGATGGCGGTCTCGCCCGACAGCATCACCGCGTCGGTGCCATCGAACACGGCGTTGGCCACGTCGCTCGCCTCCGCCCGGGTCGGCATCGGGCTGAGCACCATCGACTCGAGCATCTGCGTGGCGGTGACGACGGGGACGCCCCAGGCCACGCACGTGCGGATGATGTGCTTCTGGAGGTGCGGGACCTCCTCGGTCGGGCAGTCGATGCCGAGGTCGCCGCGCGCCACCATCACCGCGTCGGCCGCGTCGAGGATGGCGGGCAGGTCGTCGCAGGCGGCCCGGGTCTCGATCTTGGCCATGACCATCGGGCCGCCGGGGCCCAACGCGTCGCGCACCTGGCGGAGGTCGTCGGCGCGGCGCACGAACGAGACGGCGACGATCTCCGGCTGGGCGGGGGCGATCGCCTCCAGCAGGCGCAGGTCGTCGTCGGTGGGGGTCGACAGCCGGAGCCGCTCCGCCGGCAGGTGGACCCCGGGCCGGCCCATGACCCGCCCGGCGGACAGGACCGTCGCCCGCCAACCGTCCATCGAGCGGTCGACGACCTCGAGCGAGATCAACCCGTCGCCCAGGGTCACGGCGTCGCCGGGCGCGAGGTCGTCGACCAGCGCGTCGTACTCGACCTCGATGCGGGCGCCGGTGGACCCCGCGTGGCCGGGGACGAGCTCGAGGGTGTCGCCCTCCACGAGCACGACGCCGTCGACTGCGAACGGCGCGGCCCGGATCTTGGGGCCCGGCAGGTCGCACAGGATGGCGACCGGCTTGCCGAGCGCTGCAGCTGCGGCGCGGATGCGGGCGATCCGTTCGAGGTGCACCGGCGGCTCGCCGTGGGCCAGGCCGAGGCGGCAGACGTCGACGCCCGCCCGGATCAGGGCCTCGAGCTGCTCCGGCGACTCGCTGGCCGGCCCGATGGTCGCGACGATCTTGGTCCGGCGGGGCACGACCGCACGGTAGGCGGCCGCGGCGCCGGTCAGGACCTGCGGACCAGTGACGGGCTGGGCTGCCCGACCGCAGGTCCTTCTGCGCGTCGACTCGATTCCGGGGTCCGGCGAGGGGGCTTCGGCGTGTGGTCCGGACCCCTTCATCTCAGGTCCGGTGGATCAGGTTCATCCTCGTGGTGAGCACGAGCTCGCCGTCGGCGTCGCGCCAGTCGTTCTCGGTGACGAGGAACGTCATCGTGCGCTCGCCGGACTGCTTCTCGTAGAGGTCGGCGACCCGGCCCTCGCCGTGCAGCACCTCCCCGACCAGGATCGGGCGGTGGTACACGAACTCCTGCTCGCCGTGGAGGACGAGGCCGCCGGTGGCCATGAGCTTGCCGATGATCTCCATCGTGGGGCTGCTGGCGGGGTTGGCGTCGGCCGGCTGCTCCTCCGGGAACGCGCCCCAGTGCGAGTGGGCCGAGAAGAAGTAGGTGGGCGGCACCGGGATGTCGGCGAAGCCGGCGGCCTGCGCCGCGTCGCGCCGGCGGTAGATGCGGTTCGTGTCGGTGACCGCCTCGGCGAACTGCGTGACCGGCCCGCGCTCGATGGTGACCGTCGACTTCCCCGTCGGTCGCCCGACGATCTCGTCCCGCTCGACCGCACCCATCCGTGCCCCCCTCGACGACGTGCTACAACGAACTTCGCGTTCCTGACACCTGCGTCAGGTTCGGTGTCATCAAAGCACAGGGGGAACCGCATGGGGCTGCTCGACGGGAAGGTCGCCGTCGTCACCGGCGCGGGCCGCGGCATCGGTCGCGGTGAGGCGCTCGAGCTCGCTGCGCAGGGCGCGAAGGTCGTCGTCAACGACGTCGGCACCTCGCACACCGGCGAGGCAGGCCCCGACGCGGCACCGGCCGACGAGGTCGTCGCCATCATCACGGGGCGGGGCGGCGAGGCCGTCGCCAACCACGACGACGTCGGCGACTGGGACGGGGCGGCCGCGCTGGTCCAGTCGGCGATCGACGCCTTCGGGGGCCTGGACGTCGTCGTGAACAACGCCGGCATCCTGCGCGACAACTCCATCGTGAAGATGACCGAGGACGAGTTCGACTCGGTGCTGCGCGTGCACCTCAAGGGCACCTTCAACACCACCCACTTCGCCGGGGCGTGGTGGCAGTCGGAGTCGAAGGCCGGCCGCATGCGGCGGGCGGCGTTCGTCAACACCGTCAGCTCCGCAGGGTTGCAGGGCAACCGGGGCCAGGCCAACTACGGGGCGGCCAAGGCGGGCATCGCCGCCCTCACCACCATCACCGCGCTCGAGATGGGTCGCTTCGGCGTGCGGGCCAACGCAGTGGCGCCGGGCGGGGCGACGCGCATGGTCGCCGCGGCCATGCCCCAGATCAAGGTCACCGAGGCCGACGAGGTGGACGGCGACGAGTTCAACCGCCTCAACCCCGGCAACTCGGCGCCGCTCGTGGCCTGGCTGGCCTCGGACGAGGCGCTGCACGTGACCGGCCAGGTGTTCCGGGCGGTCGGCGACGGCATCGCCCACTACCTCCCGTGGTCGCTGGGCCCGGAGATCACCACCCCGAAGGGCCCCCGCCGGTGGGACCCGGCCGAGATCGGCGACCAGGTGAACGCCAAGATCTTCCGCTGCCGCCCCGGCGGCCTCAACCTCGGCGGCTGAGATTTCGAGCTCACTCGCTTCGCTCCGTTCGCTCGAGTTGTTTCGAGCTCACTCGCTTCGCTCCGTTCGCTCGAGTTGTTCGGACCCGACGTCGTCGGGACTGCT
>JACDCH010000094.1 GCA_013694495.1 Acidimicrobiia bacterium
GCCGCGGCCAGGGCCCGGTGGTGCGCGATGCGCGTGACCGCCTCCGGCGTCGACGCCGACGGCAGGGCCGCCAGCTCGTCGGCTGCCCGCCGGTGCATCGCCGTCAGGACGGGTGCATCTTCCTGCTCGACCAGGGCGTCGCGGAGGAGGCCGTGGGCGAAGCCCTCGTGGCCCGAGACCGGGTCGGGCCGGAGGAGGCCTGCGCTCCTCGCCCGTTCGCACACCGCCCGCACCGAGGCCACCGAGGCGCCGGACACGGCGGCCACCAGGTTCTCGTCGCCGGTGGCGCCCAGGACCGCCACGGTCACGAGGATCGAGCGCTCCGCTTCGCCGAACGGCGCGAGACGCGAGAGCAGGAGGCGCCGGACCCGGCTCGGCACGGGCGAATGGTCGAGGACACCGGCCGCCAGGGCCTCATGGACGAGCAGTGGGTTACCGCCCGTGAGCTGGCGGAGGGCGGCGAGATCGGAGGCGGCCGGCGGCCGGCCCGACCGGGACACCACCTCCGCCACGTCGGCCTCGTCGAGGCCTCGCAGCTCGAGGCGGGTGCCGTCGGCCGTCAGGTCGACCAGGGCATCGACCACCTCGGGGGCGTCCGCGGCCGAGCCGAGGTCGATGCGGTACGTCACCAGCAGCAGGACCTTGGCGCGGTGCAGCGACCGGGCCAGGAAGCGGGCCAGCAGCAGGGCGCCCCGATCGGTCGCCTGGGCATCGTCGACCACGATGATCAGCGGACGCTCGCTCGCGGCCTTGGCCACGGCCTGGCCGATTCGGCGGAACCGGGCGAAGCGCTCCGGGTCGAGGGCGTCGCGCTCCGCGTGGCCGTCGAGCACCCTGACGGCTTCCGCGTCGCCCAGCTGCTCGAGGATGTCCTGCCACGGCCACAGCGGCGGCGAACCACCCTCGGGCCAGCCCGACCCCCACGCCGGCACGAAGCCCAGCTCGCAGGCGCGCGCCACGACCTCCTCGGCGAGGCGCGTCTTGCCGATGCCTGCCTCGCCGGTGAGGGCGACGAGGCCACCGAACCCCCTGCTGGCGCTGTCGAGGGCGACCTCGAGCACATCGAGCTCCCGTGCTCGACCGACGAGCGGCGTCGGGTGGGGTCCCGGCATGGCCCGGAAGCTTGCCCCGTCCGGTCCCGTTCCGGCAGCCGTCTGCCTCTTCGGGCACGGATCGGGCCCGATGGCGCCGGGTGTGCCGTCGGGTGGCACGGCGATGGCACGCCTCCGAGGCAGACTCCCATCCCGAGGAGCAACCGTGGCCGACAACGATCACGTCCGAGGACATGGCCAACGAGATCGGAGGTCGTGGATGAGCGGGACGATCAGGGGCATCGGCGGGCTCGTCATGGTGGCGGTGCTCGTCGCCGCCGGCGGGTGCGGCGGGGGAGAGGACGGCGGCGGCGCCCAGGCGGACGGGCTGCCGCGGTTCGTCTCCGGCTTCGAGGCGATGTGCAAGGAGGCCACCGCGTTCGACGGCGCGGCCGAGTACGAGGACGGGTCCGACCCGTACCCCATCGCCCTGCTGCGCCACCTCGAGGAGGTCGACACGTACTTCCTCGAAACGGGTCTTCCCGAGGGCCGGGTCGCCCCGGAGATCGCCAACCCGGACGATCCCGACCCCGCAGAACGCGAGCGGATGGCCGAGATCTCGGTCGTGGGCTGCATCGACGTCGGCGAGTCCGAACCGAGCGGATCCACCTGCGACTACGAGGACGACGACGGCGGCGACGTGACGACCCTCGAGGTCCTCGACGCCACCTACGTCGTCACCCTGCACGAGGCGAAGACCGCCACCGTGATCGACACCGTCGAGATCGAGGTGGCCGGCGCCGACCACACCTGCCCGATCGTCGCCAGCATCGACGAGGGCGAGACGACGATGCTCCCTTCCGTCGATCCCGATGTGCTCGACGAGGCCATCGCCGGAGTCCTGGGTTGACGATGGCGGTGGCCGGCGACCACCTCGACGAGCTGCTCGGGGCGTTCCACATCTCCCACGCCGATCTGGTCGCGAACCCGGCGCGCCCTACCGCGTGTACGTCGCCAGGGCGCGCGTTGCGGGTCGTGGCCATGGAGCCCGACGGCTGGGGCTGGGCGGGCGGGTTGCGGTCGACGACGGCGATGTGGGCGGCTCGGCCGCCAGGGGTGGCGACGTCAGAGCAGGAGCGGGTGCCGGTCGCCGAAGCCCTCGGCCCCGTCGATGCCGGCGTCGGCGGGCGGCCAGGCCACCGCTCGCACCGAAGCCGCTGTCTCGCACGCCTCGAAGACGGCGAGGAGGGAGGCGAAGTACGCCCGCCGGAGCTGCACGTCAGCCACCGGGACATCGTGCAGGAGCGGGATCGTCGGCCGCAACGGCGGGCGCGCCCCTAGGGTCAGGATCATGGGGATGGAGCTGACTCGGCGGGGGTTCCTGCGCGCCGCCGCAGGCGGGACGGCAACCGTCCTGGCGGCCCGGCTGCCCTCGGCAGGCGCCCAGGCGGCCGACGACGGCCCCTTCCGGCACGGGGTGGCGTCCGGCGATCCCGGTGCCGACCGCGTCGTGCTGTGGACCCGGCTGACGACCACCGATGCCTCCGTCGAGGTCGTGTGGGACGTCGCGCGCGACCAGGCCTTCTCCGACATCGTCGCTCGCGGTGGCGCGCGGGCCGAGCCGGGCAACGACCACACG
This sequence comes from Acidimicrobiia bacterium, assembly GCA_013694495.1. Classification (GTDB taxonomy): domain Bacteria; phylum Actinomycetota; class Acidimicrobiia; order Acidimicrobiales; family JACDCH01; genus JACDCH01. The sequence goes on from JACDCH010000094.1 coordinate 2,671, forward strand.
GTGCACGTCGACGCGGGCGACCTCGAGGCCGGGACCGACCACTGGTACCGGTTCCACGCGCTCGGCGCGACCTCGCCGGTCGGCCGGGCGCGCACCCTGCCGGCGCCGGGGGCCGCGCTCGACTCGTTGCGGCTCGGGCTGGTCACGTGCGCGGAGTACGAGTTCGGGTACTTCGGCGCCTACCGGCACCTCGCCGAGCGCGACGACGTCGACCTCGTGCTGCATCTCGGTGACTACATCTACGAGTTCGGCGTCGGGTACGGCTCACCGCCGACGGTGCTGCCCACCCCGGGGCCGTCGATCGGGCGGACGCACGAGCCGCCGGTGGAGTGCACGACGCTCGCCGACTACCGCATGCGCTACGCCCAGTACCGGGCCGACGCCGACACGCAGGCGCTGCATGCCGCCCATCCGCTGATCGTGATGTACGACGACCACGAGGTCGCCAACGACACGTGGCGCGACGGCGCCCAGAACCACCAGCCCGAGTCCGAGGGCGCGTTCGCCGAGAGGGCGCGGGCCGCTCGTCAGGCGTGGCGGGAATGGATGCCGATCCGGGTGTCGGGCGCCGACCCCGAGCAGGTGCACCGGAGCTTCCGCCTCGGCGACCTCGCCGAGCTGTGGATGCTCGACGAGCGCCGCTACCGGGACGTGCAACCGGCGAACGCGTTCTTCAGCTACGGCTCGGTCGATCCCGCCATCGACGACCCGGCGCGGACGATGCTGGGTGTGGAGCAGCGCACCTGGCTCCTCGACGGCATGGCGGCCTCACCGGCCGCGTGGCGCCTCATGGGCAACCCGGTCCCGTTCTTCCCGCTCGTCCTGGCGCCGGCGCTCCTCGACGTGCTCGGGTCGGCCCTGGGCTCCGAGGTGTCGGCCCTACCGCCCCTCCCGCCGCCGCTCACCGTGGACGACTGGAACGGCTATGCCGCGGAGCGGCGCACCATCGTCGACGCGGTCGCGGCGGGCCCAATCCCTGACGTGCTGGTCCTCACCGGCGACTACCACGAGACCTTCGTGTCGGAGATCCCGCGCTCGCTCGCGCAGTACCCGCTCGACGCCGCCTCGGTGGCCGTGGAGTTCGTCACCCCGTCGGTGACGTCGCCGGGGCTCCCCGAGACCCTCGAGCGGGCCGGCATCGCTGCGCCCGATCTCGTCGACGCCGCCTTCGAGGCCAACCTCACCGTCAACAACCCCTGGATCCGCCACCACGAGGGCCGCTCGAACGGCTTCGGCGTCCTCGAGCTGACCGCCGAGCGCGCCCAGTTCGACGTCCTCTTCATCGCCGACCGCCTCGACCCGGCGACCCCGGCCAGCGTGGCGACGTCTTGGGAGGTGCTCCGCGGCTCGTCCAAGGTCGCGCCCGCGGCGGGCCCTTTGGCAGCCCGGGGGAGGGG
>JACDCH010000414.1 GCA_013694495.1 Acidimicrobiia bacterium
GCAACGGGCGGCGGCGCCGACGTCGTCGTCGATCCGGTGGGCGGCGACAAGGCCGAGGCGGCGCTGCGGACCCTGCGGGTGGGCGGCCGGTACGTCGTGATCGGCTTCGCCGCGGGGGAGATACCGCGGCTGCCCCTGAACCAGGTGCTGCTCAACAACCGCACGGTCGTCGGCGTCGACTGGGGCGCCTGGACGATGAAGGACCCCGACGGCCAGCGGGCGCTGTTGGCCGACCTGCTCGAGCTCGTGGCCGGCGGCCGGCTCCAACCAGTCGAGCCGACGGCGTACCCGCTCGACCGCGCGGCCGACGCGCTGGCCGACCTCCAGGGCCGGCGGGTCACCGGCAAGGTCGTCGTCGTCCCGTGACGCAGGTCGTGCTCGTCCGGCACGGCGCGACGGAGTGGAGTCGCACCGGGCGCCACACCGGGCGGACCGACGTGCCCCTCGAGGAGCCGGGCCGGGACGCAGCCCGGCGCCTGGGTCCGGCGCTGGCCGGGTGGACCTTTGCGTCGACGGTGACGTCGCCGCTGTCGCGAGCGGCGGAGACCGCGGCGCTCGCCGGCTTCGGCGGGGCCACCCGCGACCCGCGGCTGCAGGAGTGGCACTACGGCACGGCCGAGGGGCGGACGACCGTCGACATGCGGGCCACCGACCCGTCGTGGTCGGTGTGGACGAGCCCGATGGTCGAGGGCGAGACGATCGAGGAGGTCGCGGCCCGCGTCGACGAGGTCGTCGAGGAGCTCCGGCAGGCCGCCGGGCCGGTACTGGTGTTCGCCCACGGCCACCTCCTGCGCATCCTGGCGGCGCGGTGGCTCGGGCTCGATCCGCACTGGGGGCGGGCGCTGCTGCTCGACCCCGCCACCATCTCGCTGCTCGGCACCGACCGGGGAACCGCCGTGATCGAGCGGTGGAACGCCCCGATCAGCGCGCCGTGACCTCGACCAGCGCGGCGTAGCGGTCGAGCACCGGCAGCACGACGTCGGCCGGCGCCGACGGCAGGTCGAACACGGCCTCGGTCACGCCGATCGACTCGTAGAACTCGAGCTTGCCGGCGTCGGGCTGCACCGCCATGGGGACGATCTCGAGCGCGCCGACCTCGTCGTCGGGGCGCCCGGCCTCGACGGCCGCGTCGCGCAGGCGGGGGATGGCGTCGCGCAGGCCGGCACCGCCGATGGGGATCCAGCCCTGGGCGTACTCGGCGATGTGGTGGAAGAGCTTCGGCCCGGCGGCGCCGCCGATCACGACGGGGAGGGGCCGCTGCGCCGGCTTCGGCCACTGCCACGAGGGCGAGAAGTCGACGAGCTCGCCGTGGAACTCGGCCTCGTCCTCCTCCCACAGCGCCCGCATGGCGAGCACGTGCTCGCGGGCCCGCGCGCGGCGGCGCTTGTAGTCGACGCCGTGGTGCTCCATCTCGTCCTCGTTCCACCCGAAGCCGATGCCGACGGCGAGCCGCCCGCCGCTGAGGTGGTCGACGCTGGCCAGGGCTTTGGCCGTGACGATGGGGTCGCGCTGGGCGACGAGCAGGATCCCGGTGCCGAGGCGGAGTTGCTCGGTCGCCACGGCGGCGGCGGCCAGGGTGACGAGTGGGTCGAGGCTGCGCTTGTACTTGTCGTCGATCGGCTGATCGGGGGCGACGGGCCAGGGCGTGCGCCGGCTGGTCGGGATGTGGGTGTGCTCGGGCAGCCACAGCGAGTCGAGGCCGCGCTCCTCCACCGCCCGGGCCAACTCGACGATGCCGATGGAGCGGTCGGTGGGGAAGATCGTGATGCCATGGCGCATCGGCCGATTCTGACGCACCGTCAGGTCCGGGGCACGATGACGGGATGAGCACGAGTGGCATCTGCGAGGGACGGGTCGTCATCGTCACGGGCGCCGGTCGCGGCATCGGCCGGGCCCATGCCCTCGAGTTCGCCCGGCAGGGCGCGCAGGTCGTCGTCAACGACATCGGCGCCGAGCTCGACGGCCGGGGCGGCTCCCCGTCGCCCGCGGCCGAGGTCGTCGCCGAGATCGAGGCGATGGGCGGCGCCGCCGTCGTGAACGGCGACGACGTCGCCGACTGGGCCGGCGCCGAGCGGCTCGTGCGGACCGCGCTCGACGTGTTCGGCGGGCTCGACGTCGTCGTGAACAACGCCGGCTTCGTGCGCGACCGCATGTTCGTGTCGTGCTCCGAGGAGGAGTGGGACGCCGTCGTGCGGGTGCACCTCAAGGGCCACTTCTGCGTGTCCCGCCACGCGGCGGCCTGGTGGCGCGACGAGTCGAAGGCCGGGCGGCAGCGCGACGCCCGCATCGTCAACACGTCGTCGGGCGCCGGGATCCTCGGGTCGGTGGGGCAGTCGGCGTACTCGTCGGCTAAGGGCGGGATCGCGACGCTGACGCTCGTGCAGGCCGCCGAGCTCGGCCGCTACGGCGTGACCGCCAACGCCATCGCCCCCGCCGCCCGCACCCGCATGACCGAAGGCGTGTTCACCGACATGATGGCCGAGGTCGAGGCCGGCGCCTTCGACGCCATGGACCCCGCCAACGTGTCCCCCCTCGTCGTGTGGCTCGGGTCCGCCGACTCGGCCGGCGTGACCGGCCGGATGTTCGAGGTCGAGGGCGGCAAGATCGGCTTCGCCGACGGCTGGCACCACGGTCCGAGCGAGGACATCGCCGCCCGCTGGGACCCCGCCGCCATCGGCCCCACCGTGACCACCCTGCTCGCC
>JACDCH010000429.1 GCA_013694495.1 Acidimicrobiia bacterium
GGGGAGCTCAGTTGGCCGCGGTGCGGCGCAGGGCCAGCGCCGGCTGCTCGGCCCCCGAGCGCCCGGTGCGGAACGCCGGGCCGGCCTGGTGGCGGGCCGGGTTGAGGTAACGGACCTTCACCGCCCGCTCCTCGGCCGCCCGCTTGGCCCGCAGCAGCAGGCCCACGTAGGCGGCGAGCAGCACGTCGATCAGGAGGTGCAGGGGCAGCGCCGCCGGCAGCAGGAAGCTCACGACCAGGGTGAGGCCGGCGGCGGCGAGCAGCGTGACGAGGATGTCGCGGCGGCGCTGGCGGGCGTCGACGCGGGCCAGGCGGGTGGGGTCGATCGTCGGCGACAGCGGGCGCAGCGGGCGGGGCCCGTCGCTCGAGGGCAGGTTTGGACGCTGCTCCCGGCCGGGAACAGCGAGGTTCGCTCGTCGCTCGAGGGTGTCCAGCTGGTTGCGGAACGTCGAGATCGAGTCCGCCGGCCGGGCTTCGCTGCGGTTCTGCAAGTAGGGAGGCAGAAGCACCGCAGCCCAGATGACAGCGAGGATCACCAGCACCAAGATCGTCACGCTCCAGGCCTGCCTTTGGTGTCATGGGACCGTAACCGCGGCGCACCAGCAGCTGGTGGATGGTCAGGTCCGGTTGGACGAGTCGGAGCCGGACGTACCCCCGCAGGTTGCGGTCGCACGTCGGTTGTTACATTTCTACTACGGAACTCGGACACGCGCCACTGGAGGCGGGCGGCGAGCCCGCCGGTTCAGGACCTGCGGTCGCCTGGCGGGCGAACGGGCGAGGCCCAGGCCCTTCCTGTGTCTCCATTCGATTCCGGCCCCCGCGTCTGGGCTACGCCCGGTAGGGTCGGGGCCCCTTCATCTCAGGACCTGCGGATGGATTGGTGCCGGACGAGGCGTCGCCCGCAGGCCCTTCCTGTGTCTCCATTCGATTCCGGGGTCCGGCGAGGGGGCTTCGCCGGGGCGGTCCGGACCCCTTCATCTCAGAGGTCGAACTCGTCGAGGTCCGGCGCCCGCCGGAACGTGCCCGACCGGCCGCCCGTCTTCTCCCACAGGGCCACATCACCGATGGTGATGCCCCGGTCGACGGACTTGCACATGTCGTAGATCGTCAGGCAGGCGATCGAGACGGCGGTGAGCGCCTCCATCTCCACGCCGGTGCGGTCGACGGTGTCGACCTGCGCCTCGACCTCGATGAAGCTGTCCTCGATCCGGAAGTTGATCAGCACCGCGCCCACGAGCAGCGGGTGGCACAGGGGCAGCAGGTCGGCCGTGCGCTTGGCGGCCTGGATGCCCGCCACGCGGGCCACGGCGAGCACGTCGCCCTTCGTGATGGCGCCCCGGGCGACCAGCGACGCCGTGTCCGGCTCCATGTGCACCCGGCCCCGGGCGATGGCCCGGCGATGGGTCGACTCCTTCGGCGTGACATCGACCATCCGGGCCCGGCCCAGCGGGTCGAGGTGGGTCAACCCCCGGTCCGACATGGGCGGGGAGTGTAGGTCCTGCGCCCGGTCGTACTGGTCCGGTGGTCGGGCCGCGGGCGGCGGCTCAGGCGACCGCCACGGGCTCCCCGGTGGAGCCGTCGACCAGCGTGCGGGCCCCGAGGGGGGCCGGGAGGGTGACCTTGGTGGCGACGGACTCGGCGATCTCGATGCAGACGTCGGCGCCGGGCCGGCCCCCGGTGAAGAGCGTGACGGTCACCGCCTCGGCCGTCTCCTCGATCTGCACCCGGTCGAGGCCGTAGCACTCGGCCACGCCGGTGGTGAAGCGCAGCTCGATGATCGTTTCGTCGATGGCGGCGTAGGACTCGATGAACGTCGGCACCGGGTTGACCAGGCCCGGCGTGACCTCCACCGCTCGGCGGGCGGGGGCGTCGGGGTTGACGTCGCCGGCGCCGTCGTCGGGCGGGCTCGTCACGGGGATCTCGGGGTCGAGGGCGCCCGGCTGGGTCGAGGCGGTGGCGCCGGCATCGACGTCGCCGTCGTCGCCGCACGCGCCCAGGACGAGGGCGAGGCCGAGGGCGAACGAGGGCAGCAGGCGGCGGCGCAGGGGAGACATGCGGGCTTCGACGCCCGGCAGGCCGTCGGGGTTCCCGCCGCGGGGCCGTCAGCCGCCGATCTGGCTCATCGACCGCCGGGGTCGGGAGAACGTGACCTCGGAGATCCCGTGGCCGGCCCACTTCGCGGCGACGGTGGCCCGGATGAGCTCGGCGATGTCGTCGTCGGACGCGCCGGCGCGCAGCGGGCCCCGGAGGTCGGTCTCGTCGACCGCGAACAGGCAGGAGCGGAGCTGGCCGTCGGCGGTGAGGCGCACGCGGTCGCACGACCCGCAGAACGCCTCGGTGACCGACGGGATCACGCCGATGCGGCCCCGGCCGTCGGCGTAGCGCCACGTGGCGGCCGGCTCGTGGCCCCGGGTCTCGGGCTCGAGCGGCCACCGGGCGTGGATGGCAGCGACGATCTCGGCGGCGGGGACGACGTCGGCCCGCCGCCAGGTGCCGTCGGCGTCGAGCGGCATGAACTCGATGAACCGCACCTCGATGCCCCGCTCGCGGCCGTAGGCGGCCAGCTCGACGACCTCGTCGTCGTTCACGCCCCGCATCACCACGGTGTTCAGCTTCACGGGGGCGAGGCCGGCGTCGAGGGCGGCGTCGATGCCCTCGAGGACGCGGTCGACGACGTCGCGCCGGGTGAGGTCCTCGACCCGGTGGCGACGCAGCGAGTCGAGCGACACGTTGATCCGCCGGAGCCCGGCGGCGGCGAGGTCCTCGGCCACGAGGGCCAGGGTGACGCCGTTCGTGGTGAGGGCGAGGTCGGTGCCGAGGCGGGCCAGCCGCTCGACGAGCACGGGGAGGTGGGCCCGCACGGTGGGCTCGCCGCCGGTGAGGCGGATCGAGTCGAAGCCGAAGTGGCGCACGAGGACGCCGGCGACCCGCTCGATCTCGTCGAAGTCGAGGAGCTGCGAGCGATCGAGCCACTGCATGCCCTCGGCCGGCATGCAGTAGGTGCAGCGCAGGTTGCAGCGGTCCGTGACCGAGATGCGCAGGTCGCGGTGCACCCGGCCGAAGCCGTCGACGAGCGGGGTGGGTGCGGTCACAGGTCGCCGATCAGGAGGACGTCGACGGGCGATCCGGGCTCGACGCCGTCGCCGTCGGGCAGGACGGCCAGCCCGTTGGCCGCGGCCAGGGCGGTGAGGTGGTGGGAGCCCTGGTCGCCGGCGGAGCGGGCCTCGAGGCGGCCGTCGGCGCCCACGATCACCCGGACCCGCACGAAGTGGACCTTGCCGTCGGGCCGCCGGGGCAGGCCGTCGACGGCGATGGCGGCGGGGTAGGGCCGGTCGAGCTGGTTCTCGGGCAGGCCGCAGAGGCGGCGGATGGCGGGCCGGGCGAACAGCTCGAAGCTGACGACCGACGACACGGGGTTGCCCGGCAGCCCGAACACGGGCACCCGGTCGACCAGCCCGAAGGCGAACGGCTTGGCCGGCCGGATGGCCACCTGCATCCAGCGCATGTCGCCCAGGAGGTCGAGCACCTCCTTCACGAGGTCGACGTCGCCCATCGAGACGCCGCCGCTGGTGAGCACGACGTCGCAGGTGGACACGCCGTGGAGGAGCGCCTTCGTGATGGCCTCGGCGTCGTCGGGCGCCAGGCCCAGGTCGACGGCCTCGCCGCCCGCGGCGTCGACGAGGGCGAGCAGCGCGATGCGGTTGGAGTCGCGGATCTGGCCCGCCGCCAGCGGTCCGCCCCCCGTGACGAGCTCGTCGCCCGTGGACAGCACGCCGACACGGGGGCGGCGCACGACCTCGACCTCGCCCACGCCCACGGTGGCGAGCACGCCGAGGTGGCCGGGCGAAACGACCGTGCCGGCCATCAGCACGGGGTCGCCGACCTGGATGTCGTCGCCGGCCCGGCGCACGTGCTCCCCGACGATGGCCGGGCTGGTGAGCCGGATCGCCCCGCCCTCGTCGAGCACCTCGACCTTCTCGATGGGCACGACGGCGTCGGCGCCCGGCGGGACGGGGGCGCCGGTCATGATGCGGACGACCTCGCCGGACGCCACCTCGGCGGCGGCGGCCTGGCCGGCCAGGGTGGTGCCCACGGCCCGGAGGACGGCGGGCACGCGGGCGGTGTCGGCCGAGCGGACCGCGTACCCGTCCATCGCCGAGTTGTCGAACGGCGGCACGGCCTCCTCGGCCAGGACCCGGGTGGCGGCCACCCGCCCCACGGCCTCGGCCAGGGGCACGGTCTCGTAGGGCGGGACGCCCCAGACGCGATCGAGGACGTGCGCGCGTGCGTCGTCCAACGAAACGAGCCCCATAGGGGCAGTGAGGCTACCGGTCGGCCTGCTCGAGCAGCCCGTGGTCCCGGACGTAGGCGCCGAGCCAGGCGCCGAAGTCGGGCCCGAGGTCGGGGCGGCGGAGGGCGAGCCGGACGGTGGCCTTGAGGTACTCGAGCTTGTCGCCGGTGTCGAAGCGGTCCGACGTGGTGAGCATGCCGTAGAGCCCGTCGTCGTCGAGCAGCATCGCCATGGCGTCGGTCAGCTGGACCTCGCCGCCCTTGCCGGGCTGGACCCGCTCGAGCTTCTCGAAGATGGCCGGCGTGAACACGTAGCGGCCCATCACGGCGTAGTTCGACGGTGCCTGCTCCGGCGCCGGCTTCTCGACCAGGCCGCGGATGCGGAGCACGCCGGCGTCCTCGCCCGGTACCCCCGCCGGGTCGACGTCGGCGCACCCGTAGAGCCGGATGTCCTCGTGCGGCACCTCCAGCAGGGCCACGACCGAGCGGCCGAGTCGGTCGTGGGCGTCGATCATCGACTGGAGGGTGGACGGGCCGTCCATGAAGTCGTCGCCCAGGAGGACGCAGAAGCTGTCGTCGCCGACGTGGCGGCGGGCCGCGGCGACGGCGTGGCCGAGCCCGAGGGCCTCGCCCTGGCGCACGTAGTGGATGTCGGCGAGCGACGACAGGCGCCGGACCTCGTCCAGCTCGGCCTGCTTGCCCTTCGCTTCGAGCTCGGCCTCGAGCTCGGGAGCCCGGTCGAAGTGGTCCTCGATGGCCTTCTTGTTGCGCCCGGTCACGATGAGGATGTCCTCGATGCCGGCGCCGACGGCCTCCTCGACCACGTACTGGATGGCCGGCCGGTCCACCACCGGCAGCATCTCCTTGGGCTGCGCCTTCGTCGCCGGCAGGAAGCGGGTCCCCAGGCCGGCGGCGGGGATCACGGCCTTGCGGACGGGGGACATGGCCGCCGATTCAACCAGCCCCACCCCGACCGCGGTATCGTTGGCACTCGCCGTGTCCGAGTGCTAACCCGCTGGGGGAGAGGCCAGATGCCGACCTACGAGTACAAGTGCAAGGAGTGCGGCGAAGGGCTCGAGGTCGTGCAGTCGTTCACCGACGAAGCGCTCACCGACTGCCCGGCCTGCGGCGGCCCGCTGCGCAAGGTGTTCGGCAGCATCGGCATCACGTTCAAGGGCTCGGGTTTCTACAAGACCGATAGCCGGGGCGCCTCGGGGTCGCCGGCCACCAAGGTCGGCGCCGACGGGGCCAAGAGCGACAACGGGTCGTCGACATCGGAGAACGGCTCGTCGTCGTCCTCCGACGGGGCGTCGAAGTCGACCGACACGAGCAGCGCGAAGCCGGCGTCGGACGGCGGGTCGAAGCCGTCGACGGACAGCAGCTCGAAGGCGAAGCCGGCGTCGTCGAGCAGCAGCTCGGCCGCCTGAGCGACCCCACCATCGACAGGCACCGCGGCCTGTAGTTCACTGCCACCACGGCCCTTCGCCGGACCGCTCGCCGGGCAACCGGCCCACCGCCCGATGTCACGTCGCCGGAGGCCGCCGATGCCCGCTCGATCCCCCCGTTCCGCCCGAGCCGCCCTGCCGTGGCACCGCTGGCAGCGCCGGGCCCGCCGCGCCGGCGCCCTGTGGTGGCTGCTCGCC
>JACDCH010000433.1 GCA_013694495.1 Acidimicrobiia bacterium
CCCCCGACCGACCCGGCGACGACGACGGCGCCACCGGTCCAGACGGCGTCGCCGAACGTGGCGTCGAACGGCGCGCCGGGGAGCGCCCGCCACGTCTCGGTGGCGGGGTCGTAGGCCGCCGACGTCGCCGGCGGGCGGTTGTCCTCGGGCCGGGCGGTGGCGATGACGACGAGCTCGTCGCCCGTCCAGACACCGTGCATGATCGTGGCCGCCACGTCGGTGAACGGGCTGCGGGGCAGGTCCTGCCACGCATCGGCTGCGGGGTCGTAGCCGTGGAGGCCGCCAGCGGCGTCGACGACGAGGACGGTGTCGCCGGTCCACGCCGCGACGGCCGAACCGAGGAGGCCGGGGGGCGAGGCGATCGTGCGCCAGGTGCCCGCGGCCGGGTCGAAGGCGGCACCGCCGGGCGCCGGGTCGCCGCCACCGGGCGGGTAGCCGCCGAACACCACGACCTCGCGACCGGTCCACACGGCGGCGTGCTGGAAGCGGGGCACGACCGGCGCCGGCTGGATCGTGCGCCACCCCTCCTCGCCCGCCACCCTCGGGGTCGACGGTCCCTGCGGCGCCTGGGCCCGCACGTCGTCGCCGGCGAACGCGACGGCCACGGCCACCGCGACGAGCACGAACGCGACCAGCCCGCCGGCCAGCGTGCGGCGGGCCAGTCGGGCCCGGCGGTCGTGCACGTCGAGGCGGTGCTCCACGAGCCCGTCGAGTCGGGCGGCGGGGCCGATCGAGTCGGCGACCCGCCGCAGCGACACCTCCAGCTCCTGCTCGAAGCCGTCCATCAGCGATCCTCCTCCACCAGGGCGGCCCGCAACCGCTCGAGGGCGCGGGCGGACTTCGACTTCACGGTCCCGGTGCGCAGTCCGAGGACGGCGGCCGTCTCGTTGAGCGAGAGGTCCTCGAGGAAGCGGAGGACGACGACGGCGCGCTGCTCCTCGGGGAGGGTCGCCAGGGCCCGGACGATGCGGTCGTGCTCGGCGCCCCGGCTCTCCTCGCCGCCGGCCTCTGGGTCGCGGCGGCGGCGCTCCTCCTCGCGCCGCTCGAGCGCCCGTCGCCGCCAGCGCGACCGCACCTCGTTCACGACCGCCTTGCGCAGGTACGTCCGCTCGTCTTCGACCCGTCCCGCCCGCCAGTGGGGCCACACCCGCGCGAACGCCTCGGCGGTGACTTCCTCGGCGACGTGCTGGTTGCCGACCAGCAGATATGCGAACCGCAGCACCGGGACGCGGTGGGCCGCGAACACGGCCGCGTAGCCCTCCCGATCTCGCCGCGCCGTAGGCAGGCCGACGGTCGGCACCCGTGCGACCTCCCGCATCACGACCCCTTCCGTCACGCTCACACAGACCCAGACGCGCCAGCGGGCGGATCGGTTCCCTCCTCAGGTCAGGAGGTTGCGTCGTCGGGCGGGAGCGTGCGGAGGATGCAGAACTCGTTGCCCTCGGGATCGGCCATGACGACCCAGGTGACGTCGTCGCCCTGACCGACCGACGCCCGGGTCGCGCCGAGGGTCTCGAAGCGCGCCACCTCGGCGTCCTGGTCGTCGGGCCGGAGGTCGAGGTGCAGCCGGTTCTTCACCACCTTCCCCTCGGGCACCCGGCAGAACAGCAGCTCGAGGATGCCGGCCTCGGGGCTGCCCTCGGGCGGCACGACGAGGAACTCCTCGTCGTCCCCTTCGGTGATCCGCCAGCGCAGCGCCTCGGCCCACCACCGGGCGAGGGCGGACGGGTCGCTAGCGTCGATGCCGATCGTCTCGATGCGGATGGCCATCCCCCACCCTTACCCAGAGCGGGGGCCCCGTGACGGCTCCATGAACGCTCGGCGCTCGTCGGAACGGTGACCCCACCGCCACGTAGGGTCGCGACCGATGAAGGCGCTGCGCAGCTTCACCGTCCGTCCCACGCTGCCTCGGGAGCTGGCAGCCCTCGAGGCGCTGGCCATGAACCTGCGGTGGAGCTGGGACGAGCAGACGAGGGACCTCTTCCGCTGGGTCGACCCGGGCCAGTGGGACGCATCCATCCACGATCCCGTCCGCCTGCTCGGCCTGGTCTCGCCCGAGCGGCTCGAGGAGCTGGCGGCCGACGCCGGCTTCCTGCGGTTCCTCGACGAGGTCCACACCGAGCTGCTCGGCTACCTCTCGAAGCCGCGCTGGTTCCAGGCCCAGGAGGGCGGGAGCCCGCTCCGGCTCGTCGCCTACTTCTCCCCCGAGTACGGCATCGCCGAGGCGCTCCCGCAGTACTCGGGCGGCCTGGGCGTCCTCGCCGGCGACCACCTCAAGGCGTCGTCCGACCTCGGCGTGCCGCTCGTCGGCGTCGGCCTGTTCTACAAGCACGGCTACTTCCGCCAGGCCCTCGACATCGAAGGGTGGCAGCAGGAGCGCTACCCCGACCTCGACCCGTACGGGATGGCGCTCACGCTGTGCGACGGCGTGTCGGTGTCGGTCGACCTCGCCGGGCGCCCGCTCCACGCCCGGGTGTGGCGGGCCGATGTCGGCCGGGTGCCGCTCTACCTCCTCGACGCCGACGTGGAGGAGAACGAGCCCGAGCTCCGCACCGTCACCGACCGCCTCTACGGCGGCGATCCCGAGCACCGCCTGCAGCAGGAGATCCTGCTCGGCGTCGGTGGCGTCCGGGCGCTCCAGGCGCTCGGCATCGACGCCCAGGTGTTCCACACGAACGAGGGGCACGCGGGGTTCCTCGGCTTCGAGCGGATCCGGCAGCAGGTCCAGAAGGGGCTTGCGTTCTCCGACGCTGTGGAGGCGGTGCGGGCCGGCACGGTCTTCACGACCCACACGCCCGTGCCCGCCGGCATCGACCGCTTCCCGCGTCCGATGATGGAGCGCTACTTCGGCGAGTGGGCCGAGGAGGTGGGCCTCGACGCCGACGGGTTGATGGCCCTCGGCCACCGGACCGGCGACCTCCCCGATGAGCGCTTCAACATGGCGGTGATGGGCCTGCGGCTGGCCGCCCGGCGCAACGCCGTGGCGCAGCTGCACGGCGAGGTGAGCCGCGAGATGTTCGCCGACCTGTGGCCCGACGTGCCCGTCGACGAGGTGCCCATCGGCGCCGTCACGAACGGCGTGCACGCCCCGACGTGGGTGTCGTCGGAGATGGGCGACGTGCTGGCCCGCCACGTGCTCCCCGAATGGGAGGAGGCCGGCCGCGACCGCTGGGCCCGCATCCACGAGGCCAGGGACGACGAGCTGTGGCGGGCGCGGGCCGTCGGGCGCGAGGCGCTCGTGGCGTTCATCCGGCGCCGCCTCCGTGAGTCGCTGCAGTCCCGCGGCCACGCGCCGTCGAACCTGTCGTGGACCGACGAGGTGCTCGACCCCGCCGCCCTCACCATCTGCTTCGCCCGCCGCTTCGCCACCTACAAGCGGGCGACGATGATCCTCTCGCACCCGGAACGACTGCGGTCGATGCTGCTCGACCCCGAGCGCCCGGTGCAGTTCGTGTTCGCCGGCAAGGCCCACCCCGCGGACGACAACGGCAAGGCGATGATCCAGGAGATCGCCCGGTTCGCCACCGACCTCGGCGTGCGCCACCGGTTCGTGTTCCTCGAGGACTACGACATCGCCGTCGCCCGGGCGCTGTACCAGGGAGCGGACGTGTGGTTGAACAACCCTCGCCGGCCGCAGGAGGCGTGCGGCACGTCCGGCATGAAGGCGGCCCTCAACGGTGCGCTCAACTGCTCGATCCTCGACGGGTGGTGGGACGAGCTCTTCGACGGTGAGAACGGCTGGGCCATCACGTCCGCCGAGGCGCTCGAAGACGACGAGCGGCGCGATCGGGAGGAGGCCGAGTCGCTCTTCCAGCTGCTCGAGACCCAGGTCGTCTCCCTCTTCTACGAGCGGCGGGGCACGACGCCGCGCCGGTGGATCGAGAAGGTCAAGCACGCGTTCGCCACCCTCGGGCCCGAGGTGCTGGCCAGCCGCCAGGTGCGCGACTACGTGCTCAGCCTGTACGAGCCGGCCGCCGCGCACGACACCGCCGTGCGGGGCGACGACGACGGCTTTGCGCCGGCTCGCGAGCTGTCGGCGTGGCGGTCCCGGGTCCTCGAGGCGTGGCACGGGGTGCACGTCGACGACGTCGTGGTCGACGAGGAGCCGGTCGACGTCGGGCAGGAGCGGACGGTCGAGGCCATCGTCGCCCTCGGCGACCTCTCGCCCGACGACGTCGAGGTGCAAGCGGTGCGCGGGTGGGCCCGGGGTGACGGCGACCTCGTCGACACGGAGGTGGTCGCCATGGCGCCGGCGGGCGAGGCGCCGGAAGGTCACCTGCGGTACCGGGTCACCTTCGCCTGCCCCCGGGCGGGCCGGATCGGCGTCACCGTGCGGGTGGTGCCGTCGCACCCGCTGCTCGCCACGAAGGTCGAGCTCGGCCGCATCGCCTGGGCGTGATGCAGGCCCGCCGCCGTTGGCGCCGCGACGAGAACACGTTCTAGTTTTCGGCGGTGCAACGCTTCGAGGGGAAGGTCGCCGTCGTCACCGGCGCGGCCTCGGGGATCGGTCGGGCGACGGTGACGCGGTTGGTCGAGGAGGGCGCCCAGGTGGTGGCGGTCGACGTCCAACCGGTCGAGGCGTCGGAACGCGTGCGGCCGATCGGTGGCGACGTCACGGATCCCGCGCTGGCCGAGCAGGTGGTCGCCGCCGCCGTCGACTCGTACGGGCGCCTCGACGTGCTCGTGGCGGTGGCCGGCATCCTGCGGACGGCGCGCACCCACGAGCACCCGCTCGACGTGTGGCAGAAGGTGCTCGACGTCAACCTCACCGGCACGTACACGTTCTGCCGGGCGGCGATCCCGGCGATGCTCGACGTCGGCGGCGGCGCCATCGTCACCACCGGTTCCACCGCCGCTCTCGCCGGTCACCCATGGGCTGCGGCGTACTCGGCCAGCAAGGGCGGCGTGCTCGCCCTCACCAAGACCATCGCGGTCGAGTACGCCCGCGACGGCATCCGGGCGAACTGCGTGTGCCCCGGGTCCATCGACACGCCGATCACCGGCGACTTCGTCTTCCCCGAGGGCGTCGACGCTCGCCTGGTGAAGCGGCTCATGGCCCTCGACAAGCCCCGGGGCCCGGAGACGGTGGCCGCCACCATCGCCTTCCTGGCCAGCGCCGACGCCGAGCACGTCAACGGCGAGTCGGTCCGGGTCGACGGCGGAACCCTGGCGTGACCCTGAAGTTCTGCATCGGGCTGGGCTTCTCCCCGGTGGAGCACTACGTGCCCTTGGCGAAGGCGGCCGACGAGCACGGCTGGGACACCATCTGCGTGTCGGACCACGTGGTGAACCCGCAGACGATCGAGTCGACCTACCCGTACACGCCCGACGGGTCGCGGCGCTGGGAGCCGTTCACGCCGTGGGCCGACCCGTGGGTCGCCATCGGCGCCATGGCCGCCGCCACCGAGCGGCTGCGCTTCACGACGAACGTGTACGTGCTGCCGATGCGCACGCCGTTCGCGGTGGCGAAGACGGTGGGCACGGCCGCGGCCCTGGCCGGCGGGCGGGTCGCCCTCGGCATCGGCATGGGGTGGATGGCCGAGGAGTTCGCGCTCCTCGAGCAGCCCTTCGCCAAGCGGGGCAAGCGGGCCGACGAGATGCTCGAGGTGCTGCGGAAGCTCTGGGCCGGGGGCTGGGTCGAGCACCACGGCGAGTTCTACGACTTCGCCCCCGTCGAGGTGACCCCGGCGCCGGGGGCCGTTCCGGTGTACGTCGGCGGCCTGTCCGACGCCGCCCTCCGGCGCGCCGCCCGCAACGACGGCTGGATCAGCGACCTCCACAGCGGCGCCGAGCTCGAGGCCTACATCGCCACGATCGAGGGCTTCCGGCGCGAGTACGGCCGCGAGTCCGAGCCCTTCTCGGTGCTGGCGTCGTGCCGGGACGCGTGGGACCTCGAGGGCTACCGCCGCCTCGAGGCCATCGGCGTCACCCACCTCGTGACCCAGCCGTGGCTCTTCTACGGCGGCGAGACCGACGACGTGCAGCAGCGCGTCGACGGCATCACCCGCTTCGCCGACGAGATCCTCGCCAACTACTGACTCCCCATCGTTCTTTGGCACCAGCGTCTCAGCCGTTGAGACGCTGGTGCCAAAGAACGATGATCAGCGGCCGGTGAACTTCGCCTTGCCGGGGCCCTCGGCCTTGAAGGAGTCGACGCCGATGCGGGCGTCGTCGGTGCGGAACACCTCGACGAACAGCTCGTGCTCGAGCTCGAGGCCGACGTGGAGGGAGACGTCGCCGCCGTGGTCGATGGCCCGCTTGGCCATGCCCTGTGCGACCACGGCCCCCGCGGCCAGCTCGGCCGCCCAGCCGAGCGCTTCGTCGAACACGCGCTCGGCCTCGACGACGCGGTCGGCGAGGCCGATGCGGAACGCCTCGTCAGCCTTCACCTGTCGGCCCGAGAGGATCATGTCCTTGGCCCGTGACGGGCCGACCAGGCGGGCGAGGCGCTGCGTCCCGCCGCCGCCCGGGATGATGCCGAGGAGGATCTCGGGCTGGCCGAAGCGGGCGTTGTCGGCCGCCACGCGGAAGTCGCACGCCAGCGCGAGCTCGCAGCCGCCGCCGAGGGCGAAGCCGTTGATCGCCGCAATCGTGGCCAGGGGCAGGGCGGCGAGCGCGTCGAGGGCGCGGGTGAACGCGCTTCCCACTGCCTCGGCCTCCTCGGGGCCGCCGAACTCCTCGATGTTCGCCCCGGCCGCGAACATCCGCTCCGAGCCGGTGACGACGACGGCGCCGGGCGGGTCGTCGCCCAGCGCCGCCACGGCGCTCTCGAGCTGGCGTAGCAGCTCGATCGACAGGGCGTTGACCTTGCCGTTCGCCAGCCGCACGAGCGCGACGCCGTCGCCCCGTCGTTCGGTGGTCACCAGCAGCGAGTCGTCGGTCACAGCAATTCCTCCAGGAGGGCGTCGGTGGCGGACCACGGGTCTTGGCGGCGCTCGGCCACGGCGGTGCAGGCGGCTCTGAACGCCTCGCCCCCTTCGAGGCGGTGGACGCGGTCGAGCAGGCGGGCCACGAGTACGGCCCGCAGCTCCTCGGCGGCCCGGGC
>JACDCH010000440.1 GCA_013694495.1 Acidimicrobiia bacterium
GCTGCTCGCCGCCCTCGACCGCGCCGACGCCCTCCTCGGTGCCCCGGTCCCTGTCGTGTCCGGCTTCCGGTCCCGTGCCGAGCAGGAGGCCCTGTGGGCCGCCCGGGCCACGAACCCGTACCCCGTCGCTCCGCCTGGGACGTCGATGCACGAGCACGGGCTGGCCATCGACGTGCCGTCGTCGTTCGCCCCGACCCTGCTCGCGGTGGCCGCCACCGCCGGCCTCTGCCAAGTTCTGCCCCAGAGCGATCCCATACACTTCGAGCCGTGTCCCCCGAGCAGCCCGCGCTGACGACTGCGGTCGCAGACGAGCCGCTGCCGGCCGCGGAGGGGAACGGGTCGGTCGCCACCGACGTCGGCCGCGAGGGCGACCACCGGCTCCCGCCGCTGGCCCCGCCGGCGGCCGATCAGCCGGTGATCGGCCGGCGCCAGCGGACCGCCGAACGGGAGCAGAAGCGGAAGCGGCCCGAGGCGCGGACCGCCGAGCCGGTCAAGCTCACCCGCCAGCAGCGGAAGGCGCAGTACCGCCTGCGGGCCCGCAAGGTGAAGCGGGTCATCCGCCGCTTCGACCCGTGGTCGATCCTCAAGATCAGCCTGATCTTCTACCTCTGCTTCTACGTCGTGGCCATGGTCGCCGGCTTCCTGCTGTGGAACCTCGGCGACCGAGCCGGGGTCATCGAGAACGTCGAGGGCTTCGTCGAGAACATGGGTGCGTTCGAGACGTTCGACTTCGAGCCCGACCTCATCCTCCAGGGCAGCGCCCTCATCGGCGGCGCCCTCGTCGTCGTGTTCACCGGGCTCACGGTCCTCGCCGCAGTCCTGTTCAACCTCATCAGCGACCTCGTAGGCGGCGTGCGCATCACCGTCATCGAGGAGGACGGCGCCCGCCCGGTCGGCCGCGAGCGCAAGGCGAGGACGGGCTCCTTGCGCGGCGAGCCGGACGACGCCACCGCCCGCACCGCCTCCTGATCCCCGCCATCTGCTTGGCGTCGGGGTCTCCGACGCCGAGTAGCTTCGCCGCCTTCGCGGGGCTATAGCTCAGTCGGTTAGAGCGCATCGCTGATAACGATGAGGTCGGAGGTTCGATTCCTCCTAGCCCCACTCCCGGCGGTCCCGGTAGATGCTTGACGTTGCGGCTCCGGTAGTCGTGCGACATCTCCCGGCGCGGTCCCGGTACCTGGGCGACAGTGGCTCCGGTTCTTGGGCGACGGTGGCTCCGGTAGCTGGTGTGACGCGCGGCTGTTCGACGGGCTGTGCTTCTCGGTCGAGGTTCTCGGGCGGGGGGTTGGCCGGGCTGGTGGATGGGTCGACGGTGCCGGGTTCGTGTCCGCACCAGATGCCGCCCGCGGTCGAGGCCCGGATCGTGGTGGGTCACCAGGTGAGTGGGGCCGGACTGGCGGGAGCGTGCCGTCGGCGGGGTCGGCGAGCACCTTCACGAGGTCGCGGCGGAGGCGTTCGAACCCCGTTGGGTGCCGATGCGCTCGGCCCACCCCGCCTCCAGCTCGGCGCTCCTCCTGGTGGTCAACGCGATTGACCATCGCGGCCGCCCCCGGCCCGAACCGCAACGTCTCCTCCCGGGACGCTAGGACGCGGTGGCTTGGGCGACGCGGACGGCGAGCTCGGTTCGGGACCGCAGGTTGAGCTTCCGATAGACGTTCTGCAGGTGGTAGTCGACCGTCTTGGCGCTCACGAACAGGTCGGCCGCCACCTCGCGGTTGGTGGCGCCCTTCGCCACCGCCAAGGCCACTCGGAGCTCGCCCGGGGTCAGGAGCTCGGCCAGGCCGACGGTGGAGCGGGCCGTGACCGGGTCGCCGAGGAGCACCCGGGTGCGATCGGCGAAGGCCGACGCGCCGAGCCGGCCGAACGCGTCGAGCGCGTCGCGCAGGTCGTCGGCGCCGGCCTCGGTGGCCCCGGCCTCGAGCCGGCGTTCGCCCCGGATCAGGCGGGAGCGGGCCGCCTCGAACGGGGCCGGGATCGACTCGGCGAGCTCGACCGACGTGGTCAGCTCGGCCAGGGCGGCCTCGAGGTCGGTTGTGCTCATGCCGCGGGCCCGGGC
>JACDCH010000502.1 GCA_013694495.1 Acidimicrobiia bacterium
GCACGGACGCCCACACGGCGAGGGCGACGAGGGCGCCCACGCCCAGCACGAGGGCGGTGCGCTCGGGCCAGCCCCACGGGCGCAGGAACCCGACGGCGACCAGCGCCAGCGCGACGGCGCCGACCAACGGCAGCAACAGCTGCCCGGTGGCGACGCCCCAGGCCAGCTTCAGGCGCCGGCCGACGGTGCGGAGGAGGGATGCGACGTCGTTCACGGTGGGCCCCTCAGGATCTGCGGACGGCGTACCGACTGAACCTTCGCCGCCGCAGATCCTTCCTGCGTCTCGGTTCGATTCCGGGGCCCGGCGAGGGGGCTGCGCCGCGGCCGTCCGGTTTCCTTCATCTCAGGATCTGCGTGCGGATTGCGATCGACGGTTCGAGGCCGCAGATCCTTCCGGTGTCTCCATTCGATTCCGGGTTCCCGCGTGGGGGGCTTCGCCCGGGGCGGTCGTGATCCCTTCATCTCAACGCTCGGACTTCGCCGGCGTGCGCAGCCGGGTGATGGCGAAGAGCATCGCCGCCACGGCGAGCACGTACAGGGAGATCACCGACGTGGCCCAGAACGGGAAGCCGGTGGCGACGGCCTCGATCGGGTTGCCGTTCTGGTCGAAGCCGATGATCGGCCGGCCGTTGGGACCGACGCCGAACCCGCCGTCGACGCCGCCGCCGGGGAAGAACTCGCCGCCGCCGGCCGGGAACGGACCCCGGAAGCCGGGTCCGTCGATGAACCCGCCGTTCTGCACGCTGGCGCCGTAGCGCGACTCGTTCAGCAGGTCGACCATCGCCTCGAACGGCGACCCGACGCTGCCCGTGCTCGCGAGGAGCTCCTGGTCGTCGAGGATGTCGGCCGCCGCGAACAGCGGGTTCAGGGCGAGGAACTCCTCGGGCGGGTTGCGGGGATCGCCGCCCCGGCTGGCGTCGATGATCCCGGCCCCGGCCCACACGAGCAGCGTGCCGAAGACGAGCAGCAGCACGAGGCCGTAGGCCGCCACCGTCGCCGTCTGGACCCGCCGGAAGACGGCCGAGCAGCACAGCGACAGGCAGGTCACGGCGATGCCGGTGAACAGCACCACCGCGATGCCCCGCAGGACCGCGTCGATCGTGACGCCGCCGATGAGGTACGTGATCGACAGCAACGGCGCGGTGGCCAGCACCAGCAGCGCGAGGTAGGCGAACGACGCGCCCAGCTTGCCCACCATCACCTGCCACGGCCGCAGCAGCGTGACCTGCAGGGGCACGAGCGTCTGCCGGTCTCGCTCGCCGGCGATGGCGCCCGACGTGAGGCCGGGCACCAAGAAGAGGACCATCACGAGCATGAAGAACACGAGCCACTCGAAGACCGAGCGGCCCACGGCGGCGAAGCGGGTGGGCGACGGCGCCGAGAACGGGTCGCCGGACGTGATGCCCGACTCGGCTTGGTAGACGAGGAAGACGATGGCGGCCAGCACCACGAGGTAGGCGGTCAGCAGGAGCCAGGCCCGCCCGCCCCGCAGCCGCACCCGCAGCTCGCGGGCCAGCACCGGGTTGAGGGGGGCCCGCCCGGCCTTGGCCGCCTTGGCCTCTGTGCGCGCCGGCGATGGCGCGGCCGGGGCCGGCGGCGGTGCGTCGAGCGTGTCGGTCATGTCCATCGGTTCGCTCCGGTCCGGCGGGACTCGGGTGGTCGCTCGCGACGCGTCCCGGCCGGGTTTGCGTCCTCCGAGCCACGTCCCGCAGCACCTGCGCTCACTGGACCACCCCCTTCGTGATCGAGAGGAACAGGTCCTCGAGGTCGCCGCCGTCCTGGCGGAACTCGATGATCTCGAGCCCCTCAGCCAGCAGCTCGCGTAGCAATCGGGCCTGCTCGACGTCGTCGGCCACCGTGAACGTGCGCTCCTCGCCACCGGCGAGGCGGACCAGCACCCGCCGGCCGCGGCCCAGGCGCTCGAGGATCGTGCGGGGCGGGCCCGAGGCGAGCAGCCGGCCCGCCTCGATGATGGCGACGTCGGTGCACACCTCCTGGAGCTCCGGGAGGATGTGCGAGCTGATGAGCACGGTCTTGCCCATCTCCCGCAGGGTGAGCAGCAGGGTGCGCAGGTCGATCCGGGCCCGGGGGTCGAGGCCGCTGGCGGGCTCGTCGAGGATGAGCACCTCGGGGTCGTGCACGAGGGCCCGGGCCAACGAGAGGCGCTGCTTCATGCCCCGGGAGAGGGAGTTGACCTGGGCGTCGCGCTTGGCGGTGAGGTCGACGAGCTCGAGCAGGCCGTCGAACAGGGCCGGCCACGTCTTGCGGGGCAGGCGGTACGCGCCGGCGAAGAACTGCAGGTACTCCTCGACCGTGGTCGCGTCGTACACGCCGAGCACGTCGGGCATGTAACCGACCCGTCGGCGCACGGCGCCGGGGTCTCGGGCCGGGTCGGCGCCTGCCACCTGCACCTCGCCGGCGGTCGGCTTCAGCAGCGACGCCAGCACCGACATCGTCGTGGTCTTGCCGGCGCCGTTGGGGCCGATCAGGCCGAACGTGGCGCCGCGCGGCACGTCGAGGTCGAGGTCGCGCACGGCGAACAGCGACCCGTAGCGCTTGGTCAGGCCGCGGCAGGTGATGACCGGCGGGGGGCCCTCGGGGGCCGGCGCCGGCTCGGGCTCGAGCAGCTGGTGCTCGCTCATTGGTGCGCCATGCCGTTCGTGACGATCGTTCGGCACCGGTCGCCCCCGGGCACCAATGAGCGGCGGCTGCGCCGCTGGAGGTGACCAGTGACATGGTTCGCTCGCACTTCGTGCTCGCTCATGCCTCGGCCTCCAGGCTGACGATCTCGAGGCCGGCGCCGTCGAAGGGGAAGTCCCGCAGGAGCCAGCCCCGCACCCACACCTGCCCGTCGGCGCCGGTGCCCGCGGGCAGGGGGGCGCTGCGGATCTGCGCCGGGTCGCCGGCGAACGCGTCGGTCCGGGTCGACAGGTCGTCGTCGACGGTGACCCAGGCCGTGCCGTCCCACACGTCGATCCGCCCCATGTAGAAGGGGATGTCGATCTGCAGCGCGCCCGGGTCGCCGGGGGGAAGGCTGAACTGCCAGAGCCCGCCGATCACGGGGAGGTCGGCCTGGTCGTCGGGCAGCTCGAAGCCGTTCGGGGCCCGGATCAGCTCGCGGCGGGCGGCACCGGGCGCGATGCCGGTGCCGGCGGCGACGGGCGCCCGGCTCACCACCGCGGTGCGGCCCTGCGGCCGGCCCTGGCCGACGACTTCGACGTCGGGCGTGAAGTCGCGGGTCCAGCCGACCACCGTCACGACGCCGCGGGGCCGGGCGTTCGGACCGGAGGCCAGCAGGACCTCGTTCCAGAGGCCGAGGTTCACGATCGACGTGAAATCCGGGTTGCCGTTGTAGCCCGACTCCCGGGGCCAGACCCTGGTCTCGGGGCCGGCGTAGGGATCGCCGCTGCGCAGCTCGTTCCCGGCCAGCTCGAACTCGACCGTCTCGCCTGCCTCGATGCGGGCGATGACGTCGCCGTCTCGGCCGAGGAAGACCCCGACCCGCTCCACGGCGAAGGGGAACGTGTTCTCGATCGTCCCGACCACGGCGCCGTCCTCGCTGCGGGCCTCGATCACCAGGTCGCCGCTCTCGGCCGACGAGGGCCCACTGCCCTTCACCACGCCGAAGCCGCCGGCGGCCAGCGGGACGGTGGCCTCGGTGCGGGTGCCGTCGGACGACACCGACAGGTCGGCACCGGGCACGCCGAAGAACGAGTTGTCGACCGCGCCGGCCGTCCAGCCGGCCGGGAAGCGGCTCACGCCGTCGGCCCCGGCTCGCGACACCGAGCCGATGATGGTGGTGGCCCGGGTGCCCGCCGCTCCGACCTCGAGGATCGAGCCGTGGGCGGCGCGGGTGCCGGCCCGCAGGTCGTTGCCGACCACGAAGGAGGCGCCGGTGAACAGCACGGCGAGGACGGGGACGACCAGCCACCCGAGCGCAGGCCGCCGCTTCCGGAGCACGAACCAGGCGACCGGACCGGCCAGCAGCACGTAGACGGCCAGGAAGGCGAGCAACCACGGCAGCTCGATGGCGTCGAGGCCGGCGTCGCGGGCGACGGCGTCGCCGGTGGCCTCGATCTGGCTGATGCTGAAGCCGCCGAGCTGCTGGATGTCGACCATCGACGCCGTCGGCGTGGGCTCGACGACCTCGGCCCAGCGCTGCGCGGCGATGGCGCCGCCGGCCAGGCGGACCTCGCCCAGGCCGGCTGCCCGCCGGGTGCCGGCGCCGGGCTGCCACGCATCGGGCAGACC
>JACDCH010000515.1 GCA_013694495.1 Acidimicrobiia bacterium
CGGCTACTTCGCCCCGCACATCCGCGCCTACATCGACCGGTCGGGCGCGCCCGAGTACGTCGGCTGGATGGTGGCGGTCAAGGACCGCAAGAACGCGCTCAAGAACCCCTACGCCCACCTCAAGATGGCCGACATCTCCCTCGAGATGGTGCGGGACTCGCCCATGGTGTGGGAGCCGGTGCGACGCCTCGAGTCCTGCCCCGCGTCCGACGGCGCCTGCGCGCTCGTGCTCACCGACGAGAAGGGCGGCGACGCGGCCCCGCGGCCGCCGGCGTGGCTCCACGGCACCGCCATCCGCAGCGAGCTCGGGCAGTTCCCGGGGCGCGACCCCGTGAACCCGCAGGGCGGGCAGGACTGCGCGGCCGACGTCTACCGCCAGGCCGGCATCACCGATCCCCTGAACCAGGTCGACGTCGTCGAGTGCTACGTGCCGTTCAGCTGGTACGAGCCCATGTGGATGGAGAACCTCGGCTTCGCGCCGGTCGGCGACGGGTGGAAGCTCACCGAGACCGGCGCCACCGAGCTCGACGGCGCCCTGCCGGTCAACGCGTCGGGCGGCGTGCTGTCGTCGAACCCCATCGGCGCGTCGGGGATGCTCCGCTTCGCCGAGGCCGCCCTGCAGGTGCGGGGCCTCGCCGGCGAGCACCAGGTCGAAGGGGCCCGCACCGCGGTGGGCCACGCCTACGGTGGCGCGTCCCAGTTCTTCGCTATGTGGGTCGTCCGGGACACCAAGCCATGACCACCGTCGAGACCCCCGCCGACCAGCACCTCGTCGTCGAGCGCCGCGGCCCCGTGCTCACCATCACGATGAACCGGCCGGAGCGCCGCAACGCGCTGTCGCCCTCGATGATGGCCGGCATGGCCGACGCGTGGGACGAGGTCAACGCGAACCCGGACATCCGCGTGGCCGTCCTCACCGGCGCCGGCGGGTGCTTCTGCGCCGGCGCCGACCTCCAGGCCATGACCGAGTCGCACCCGGGCGACGCGTTCCAGCGCCAGGACAGCGCGACGTCGTCGATCGCCGACGGCGTGATCAAGCCGCTACTCAAGGGGTTCCTCCTCGACAAGCCGCTCATCGCCGCCGTCGAAGGGCCGGCCGTCGCCGGGGGCACCGAGATCCTGCAGGGCACCGACATCCGCATCGCCGGCGAGAGCGCCCGCTTTGGCGTGTCGGAGGTGCGGTGGGGGCTCTACCCGCTGGGCGGGTCGGTGGTGCGCCTGCGCCGCCAGATCCCCTACGCGTTGGCGGCCGACATCCTCCTGACGGGCCGGCACGTGCTGGCGCCGGAGGCCAAGGACATCGGGCTGATCTCCGAGGTCGTGCCCGACGGCACGGCGTTCGAGCGGGCGTTGGAGGTGGCGGCCAAGGTCGCAGCCAACGGCCCGGTGGCGGTGCAGGCAGTGCTGCGGGCGCTGCGGGCCACGGAGTACCGGCCGGAGGCCGAGGCCATGCGCATCGACTCCGAGATCGGGATGCAGGTGTTCATGAGCGACGACGCCAAGGAGGGCCCCGCCGCCTTCATGGCCAAGCGGACGCCCGAGTTCAAAGGAACGTGATGGAGACCAGCGACATCGACCTGCTCGACCGCGACAGGTTCACGAAGGGCATCCCCCACGACTGGTTCACGTGGTTGCGCCAGAACGAGCCGGTCTTCCACCACCCCGAGCCCGACGGGCCCGGCTTCTGGGTCATCACGAAGCACGCCGACGTGATCGTCTGCAACCGCGACGCCGGCACGTTCTCGTCGGAGTCGTCGCGGGGCGGTGTCGTCGGCCTGGAGGAGCGGCTCATCGGCCCCACCGAGGCCGAGCAGGCCGGCGGCCGCCTCATGTTGATGATGGATCCGCCCGACCACACGCGCTACCGGTCGCTCGTGAACCGGGGCTTCACGCCCCGCACCATCGGGCTGCTCGAGCC
Source organism: Acidimicrobiia bacterium (assembly GCA_013694495.1). Classification (GTDB taxonomy): domain Bacteria; phylum Actinomycetota; class Acidimicrobiia; order Acidimicrobiales; family JACDCH01; genus JACDCH01. Next base: position 1,919 of record JACDCH010000515.1, read on the forward strand.
GCACATCCGCGAGATGACGGTGCGGATCATCGAGGCCGCTATGGCCGAGGACGAGACCGACTTCGTGGTCGACGTCGCCGCCGAGCTCCCGCTCGAGGTCATCGCCGAGTTCATCGGCGTGCCCTTCGAGGACCGCCACAAGATCTTCGAGTGGAGCAACCGGATGGTCGGCTCCGAGGACCCCGAGTACCAGGTGTCCGAGGAGGAGGTGTTCAACGCCCAGGTCGAGATGTTCCTCTACGCCCAGCAGCTGGCGGACCAGCGCCGGACGGCGCCGGCCGACGACATCATCACGAAGCTGCTCTCGTCCGAGCTGAACGGCGACCAGCTGTCGGACATGGACTTCAACCTGTTCTTCCTGCTGCTGTCGGTGGCCGGCAACGAGACGACCCGCAACGCCATCTCGCACGGGATGAACGCGTTCCTGGAGAACCCCGACCAGTGGGCGCTCCTGGCCGCCGACCCGACCGGCCGCATCGACCTCGCCACCGAGGAGATCCTGCGCTGGGCGTCGCCGGTCATGTACTTCCGCCGCAATGCCACCAAGGACTTCGAGCTCCGGGGCCGCACGATCGCGGCCGGCGAGAAGATCAGCCTCTGGTACATCTCGGCGAACCGCGACGAGGACGTGTTCGACGACCCGTTCCGCTTCGACATCACCCGGCAGCCCAACCCGCACATCGCCTTCGGCGGCGGCGGGCCCCACTTCTGCCTGGGCGCCCAGCTCGCCCGCATGGAGATCAAGCTCCTGTTCGAGGAGCTGGCGAAGCGGGTCCCGACCCCCGAGCAGCTCGGCGCCCCGGACCTCCTCCGCTCCAACTTCATCGGCGGGATCAAGCACCTCCCGGTGCGCCTCGCGCCCGCCTGAGCGCAACTGGTGTGCACCAACCGGACCGGAGCGTCCTGCTCCTGCACACCAGTCGCCGTCGTCAGCCCGGGGTGGCGCGGGCGGCCTCGACGTCGGCGGCCACGGTGGAGCGGCCCCGCAGGACGACCAGCGCGCCGATCATCACGAGGGGCGTGACGCAGAGGAACGCGTTGGCCAGGTGGCCGCGCACCTCGCCGTCGACCGTGAACGGGAACTGGTCGGCGAGGAACCCGATGAGGGGCGGGGAGATGGCGCCGACGATGGCGCCGAGGAACCCGGTCAAGGAGAACGCGGCGCCCCGCACGGCCGCCGGCACGACCTCGCTGATCATCGTCGACAGCGCCGGCAGGCCGCCGACGACGAGGGCAACGGCCACGACCTGGACCGGCATCCGGAACCAGAGCGGCACCGGCAGGAACGTCGGCGCCAGCAGCAGGGCCCCGAGGAACTGGCTGACGCCGGTCACGAGCATCGGCGCCCCGACGTATCGGGTGCGCAGCCGGTCGGCGAGGTGGCCGCCGCCGACGGTGCCGAGGACGGCGCCGGTCAGGATCAGCACGCCCGTCAGCGACGCGGACGAGCCCGAGCCCAGGTTCGAGTGGCGCTCGTAGAAGGCCGGCGCCCAGAACCCGAAGCCGGCCAGCGCGCCCGATGCGATGGCGGACCCGATCATGAGCGCCCGCAGCGACCCCACCCGCAGGGCGGCGCGGACGTCGCGGAGCATCGCCCGCCCGCCCCGGTCGACGACGGGCGTCGGCGCGGTCGGCGGGAGCATCGGCGTGAGCTCGTCGCCCTCGGGTGGTTCGCGGCGATCGCTCTCGCCCCGCTCGGGCTCCGGCAGGCGCCACATCGCGAGAGCCAGCAGCGACCCCGGTACGCCGACCAGCAGGAACGCCCACCGCCAGCCCAGGAGCGCGCCGACCACGCCGCCGAGGGCGGTGCCGAGCGCCGTCCCGGCCAGCGGCGCGACCCGGATGAAGGCGAAGGCCCGGCTGCGCACCTCGGGGCGGTAGTAGTCGGCGATGAGCGACGACGACGCCGGGTTGTCGACGGTCTCGCCCACCCCGAGGGCGGCCCGCACGGCGAGGAACTGCCAGTAGCTGCGCACGGCCGCGTTCAGCGCCGAGATGGCGCCCCACGACACGAGCACGACGGCGATGACCCGCGTGCGGTGGTGCCGGTCGGCCAGGTAGCCGGCGGGCAGCGCCACCAGGAAGCCGGTGACCACGAAGGCCGTGCCGAGGAAACCGGCGGCGGTGTCGCTGAAGCCGAACTCGTCCTGCACGTCGGTCAGGACGCCGGGAAGGATGCCCCGGTCGACGGCGTCGATGAGGGCGACGAGGGCGAGGAGCCGCACCGGTCGTCGACCGTGCCGGCCCCACTGGGTGCGCGGCTTCGGGCCCGCGACCTGCTCCTCGGTCACCGCGTCGGTCACGCTCGCCCCCCGGGTCGCGTGCGTCCGATTGAAACACGTTCTCGCCGCGATCGACAAGCACCCGTGCGCCAGGAACGAGAATGTGTTCTACTCCGGCCGCCCAGAGGAGCGGTGGTTGGACTTCGACGAGAGCCCTGAGGACGCCGACTTCCGAGCCCGCGCCCGGGCCTGGCTGGCGCAGCCCGACGTCGGTGCCCTCGCCCGGGGCACGGCCATGCTCGCCGACGACGACGAGGGCGAGTGGCTGGCGCGGTCCAAGCGGTGGCAGGCGGCCGTCGCTGACGCCGGCTGGGCCTGCATCACCTGGCCCCGCGCCTACGGCGGGCAGGGTGGGACACCCGGCGAGGCCGCCATCTTCGCCGAGGAGGTCGTCGGCATCGGCGGGGCGCCCGGCGCCTTCGCCGTCGGCATCAGCATGGCCGGCCCCACGCTCATCGCCCACGGCACCGACGAGCAGAAGGCCCGCTTCCTGCCGCCGATGCTGCGGGGCGAGGAGGTGTGGTGCCAGCTCTTCAGCGAGCCGGGCGCCGGCAGCGACCTCGCCGGCATCGCCACCCGCGCCCGGCGCGACGGCGAGGAGTGGGTCGTCGACGGCCAGAAGGTGTGGACCTCGGGCGCGGCCGAGAGCGACTGGGGGATCCTGCTCACCCGCACCGACCCCGATCGGCCCAAGCACCGGGGCATCACGTTCTTCCTCGTCGACATGCGCTCGCCGGGCATCGAGGTGCGACCCCTCCGCCAGATGACCGGCGCGTCGCACTTCAGCGAGGTCTTCCTCACCGGCGTCCGCATCCCCGACGCCGACGTGGTGGGCGAGCTCCACGGCGGGTGGGGTGTGGCCATGACCACGCTGGCCAACGAGCGCACGTTCATGGGCGGCGGGGGCCGCAGCCTCGGCGTGCCCGAGCTCGTCGCCCTCGCCGCCGACCACCGGCGGGCCGGCGACCCGGTCGTGCGCCAGGGCCTGGCCGCCGCCCGCAGCCGGGC
>JACDCH010000522.1 GCA_013694495.1 Acidimicrobiia bacterium
GCTGGCCGTCGTGCTCCTCGTCGGCGTGGCCTGCGGCGGCCCGCCGGCGGCGGGCGGGGCACCGGGCACCGGCGTCGTGACGGCGGTGATCGACGGCGACACGGTCGACGTCGAGGTCGGCGGCGGCGCCGTCGAACGGGTCCGCCTCATCGGCATCGACACGCCCGAGAGCGTCGACCGCGATCGGCCCGTCGAGTGCCATGGCCCAGAGGCGTCGGCGCTGCTGGCCGCCCTGCTGCCGGCCGGCACGACTGTCCGGCTCGAGCGCGACGCCGAGGCCCGCGACCGCTACGGCCGGCTCCTCGCCTACGTCTTCCGCGACGACGGCTTGTTCGTCAACGAGGCCATCGCCGCCGCGGGCGAGGCGGAGATCCTCGAAATCCCGCCGAACACCGCCTACGGCCCGCAGTTGCGCGCCGCAGTCGGCGTAGCCCGTACCGAGCGTGTCGGGTTGTGGGGTGAGTGCCGGGCTCCGCCGTAAAGGCGGGCGCCGACCGTTCGCCGAGCAGGGAACTGGCGGTCGGCGCAGAACCGTTCTCCCGTGCGAGCGAACCTCCGTCGAGCAGTCCAGGGTGCGATCGTCGCCGGATCTCTGACCATGATCGGCGCGGCCGGCGTGGTCGGGGCACCGGCGGCCGGGGCGCAGGCGCCCCCCGATTGCAGCCTGGCGGTGCACGTGTCGGCCGGCGAGGAGCGCTACGTCTGCCGGCTCTACACCGACCTCCTCCTGCGTCGCTCGGTGCCGACCGACCCCGAGCTCGCCCACTGGGTCGGCCAGCTGCGAACGGTCGGGCGCAGCGCGGTGACGAGAGCGCTCACGCACTCCGACGAGAGCTACCGCGCCCTCATCCGGTCGGCCTACACGGAGTTGCTCCTACGCGCCGGCGACTCTGGCGGCATCGCCTACTGGGTCGACCTGCTGCGGCGGGGCCTGCCGCTCGAGGTCGTCGAGGGGGTCATGGTGTCGAGCGCCGAGGGGTTCCAGGCCCAGGGCGGCAGCGACAACCGCCAGTTCGCCGAGGCCATCTTCGACCTGTACCTCGGCCGCCCCGCCAGCCAGGGCGAGGCCGACCACTTCGCGTCGCTGATCGTCGCCCGCGGCAACAACGAGAGCGGCCGCGCCCAGACGGTGATCGACATCATCACGTCGGCCGAGGGCCGCAACCGGAACGCCAACGGCCTCTATGTGTACTGGCTCGACCGCCGAGCCGACCCGGGCGGCCAGCAGCACTGGGCCGAGCAGCTCCGCACGCGCGGGTACCTCGAGGTGGTGGCGGACTTCATCGCCACCGACGAGGCGTTCAACGTCCTCGGCCGCTGACGGGCGTGCGGCGCCCCGCAGGGGCATCGCGTACCGTTCGAACATGCGCTCCGCCGTCTCCCGAGCCGCTCTCGTCGCGGCCCTTGCCGTCGGCGGGGGCGTCGGCGGGGGGGACCCGGCCGGCGCCCAGACGGCAGGGAGCAGCTGCCGCGACTCGCCCCACGTCGCGCCCGGCGACGAGCGCTACATCTGCGCGCTGTACGTCGACCTGCTCCAGCGCGACCGGGTGCCGAGCGACGCCGAGCTGGCCGGCTGGACGGCGCAGCTCGCGACCTCGTCCCGGGCGACGGTCACCCGGGCGCTCGCCTACTCCGACGAGAACCTGCGGGGGCTGGTGCGCGGCGCGTACCGCGACTTGCTGTTCCGGTCCGCCGATCCCGGCGGGCTGGCCCACTGGGTCGATCAGCTGCGCCGGGGCACGCCGCTCGAACGTGTCGAGGCCGCCATCGTCTCGGGCGCCGAGGGCTTTCGGGTCCAGGCCGGGTCCGATGCCGGCACCTTCGTCGACGCCCTCTACGCCCTCTACCTCGACCGCGTCCCCACCGACGCCGAGGTCGACGGGTGGACGGCGCACCTGGCCGCCCAGGGCGGTGGCGCGGCCGCCCGGGAGCAGATGACGCTGGCCATCGCCTCGTCGCCGGAGGGGCGCCGGGTCACCACCGAGACCCTCTTCGACTACTGGCTGCCGCGCCTGGCCGATCCGGGTGGGCGAACGTACTGGTCCGAGCAGCTCCGAATCCGAGGGTTCCTCGCCGTCGAGGCCGACTTCGTCGCAGAGGACGAGGTCTACCGGGCGTTGGAGCGCTGAGTGGCCACCCTCGCCGAACGGCTCGGCTACGCCGCCGACGACCGCCTCCTGATCGTCAACTGCGACGACCTCGGCTCGAGCCACGCCGCCAACGTCGGCTGCTACGAGGCGCTGCGAGACGGCCTCGCCACGAGCGCCACCTTGATGGTGCCGTGCCCGTGGTCCCGCGAGGCGGCGGCCCGCTACCGCGGCGAGGACGTCGGGGTGCACCTCACGCTCAACGCCGAGTGGGACCTCTACCGCTGGGGGCCGATCACCACGTCGCCCTCCCTGCTCGACGGCGACGGCGGGTTCCCGCGCACCCTCGAAGACCTCTGGGACCACGCCGACATGGACGAGGTGCGACGAGAGCTGCGGGCCCAGGTGGAGCGGGCCATCCTGTGGGGCTTCGACATCAGCCACCTCGACTGCCACATGGGCAGCCTCCAGCTCCGGCCCGAGTTCTTCGACGCCTACCTCGAGATGGCGGTGGAGTTCGCGCTGCCGATGCGCCTGTCGGGCCCGTCGACCGAGCGCTACGCCGGGTTCCCGTTCCGCTCGCTCGCCGTCGACGAGGGCATCGTGTTCCCCGACAACCTCGTGTCCTACATCACCGTCGGCGCCCGGGAGCCCTTCGAGCGGGTCGTCCGCGACCTGCGGCCCGGGGTCACCGAGATCTACATCCACCCTGCGGTCGACACCCCGGAGCTGCGGGCCTTCGCCCCGGACTGGGAGGGTCGGGTCGACGACCACGCCCTGGTCACCACCGACGACACCCTGCGCGCCGCCGTCGCCGACGCCGGCATCGAGCTCATCGGCTACTTGCCGCTGCGCGAGTTGCAGCGGGCCGGGCGCTGACGCCGCGATGTGCGACGATCGTCGCGTGGGGAACATGCTCGGGGTGCGAAGCGAGGAGAAG
>JACDCH010000524.1 GCA_013694495.1 Acidimicrobiia bacterium
GAGCTCCGCCGCGCCCTGAACACGATCGACCGCACCCTCACCGACTACATCAACGGCGCGAGACTCGGCAAAGCCGCATGAGAACTCGTCACAAAATTCGGGGGCTCCGCCCCCAAGAGATCTAGGAAACGAGAAGGCAGGTTCTGCGAACCCGCTGTCGTCAGCGTCCCCCACCTGCATCCCGGGCGTGACGCTCGACGATGTGGCAACCCTCGACGATGTGGCAACCCTCGGTGCCCTCCCGTCGCGGCCCTACTGTAGGGGGACTACAGTTTGCGGGCCGTGACCGTGCTTGCTCGGGGGCTGCGCCCTCGGACCATCGTCGCCCGGCGCGATGGAGGGCCGGTGACCGTGTTCGGGGACCTGTCGCGGGTGAAGCCGCCCCAACAGGACCGCAGCCGGCGGGCCCAGTACGCCGCCCTCGACGCCTTCGAGAGCCTCCTCGCCGAGCGCCCGCTCTCGAGTGTGACCGTGCAGGAGGTGGCCGACCGGGCCGGGCTGTCGATCACGTCGCTCTACGCCCGCTTCGACGGCGAGCAGGCGCTCGTGCTCGCCCTGCACGAGCGGACCGTGCGCAGCGCGCTCGAACTGCTCGACCGTATCCACCGCCAGTTCCTCGCCGCCGTCGGCCAGCCGATCGGCCCGTTGAAAGGAGAACCATGATCGAGTTCGAGGCCTTCACCGACGCGCAGCTCGAGCGGTTCCGCCACTACCAGGACGTCTCCTTCGCCGTGCTCGAGGAGGTGCGGGCCCAGATCGAGCCCGGGGCCACCGAGCGCGACGCCACCCGCTGGGCCATGAAGGCGTTCCGGCGGGAGGGCGCCGACCGCTACTTCCACCTCCCCGTGGCCCTCTTCGGCGAGCGCACCGCCCTGCCCGAGCCCTGGGACACGGCGTCGTTCTTCCCGACCGACCGAGTCCTCGAGGCCGGCGAGCCGGTCCTGCTCGACGCGTCGCCGATCTTCGAGGGCTTCGTGGTCGACACGTCGATGTGCTTCAACAGCGAGCCCAGTGCAGCCCACGACGGGGCCATGGCCGACGACCTCACCTACCGGGACTCGATCCTCGACGCGGTGCGGGCCGGCGCCACCTTCCGCGAGATCGCCCTCACCGTCGACGCCGACATGTCGGCTCGGGGCGACCGCAACTGCCACGGGCTGCACCCCGAGGCCGTGCTCGGTCACCGGGCCGTGCTGCTCGACGACCTCGACGAGCTGCCGCCGGCCGACCCGAACGGCTTCGACGCCACCGTCCTCGGCTGGTTCATCACCGGGATCGGCGCGGCCATCGAGCACAGCTCACCGTCGCCGACGTGGAACGACCGCCCTACCTCCGACCACGAGCCGGCGCCGGGGCTCTGGGCCGTCGAGCCCCACATCGGCCGGGGCGACATCGGCGTGAAGTGGGAGGAGCTCCTCGTCATCGAAGCCACCGACGCCTACTGGCTCAGCGACGACGTCCCCCATCTCCGCTGAGGCGGCGGCATCGACGCTTGGCGTCCGACCGCTTCCGCTTCCTCGCCTGCGGGTGTCCGGGATCCCGCCGAGCAAGCTCGCCCTCGTGTGGCGCCACGACGACAGCCGCGACACCGTCCGCGACTTCATGGAGGCAGCCGCACACCCGCGCCCCGACGGTCATCGGTGACCCGGCTGGCACCGCTCGCTCCCGACAGAGCAGCCTGGCCAGACCCTTGACCTCAAGTGCAGTTCAACAGTTACGGTGCCGGACGTGTTCACTCCACTCGGCCCCGACTGAGCTGAGGCCTCGACTGCTCCAACGCCCACCGACACGGGTCAGACACCATCCGGCGGCGCATGGCGCCACACGGAAAGGATAAGTGCAATGCCGATCAGCACGGGCGTCAACCACATCGCCACCGTCACCGCCGATCTCGACCGGGTCGTCGCCTTCTACGACACCGTCTTCGAGGCGAAGGTCACCTTCGAGATGGCCGCCAGCGCCGACCACCCGCGCATGGCGATCCTCGATCTCGGCGGCGGCAGCGCCCTCAACGTCTTCGAAGCGGCGCCGGAGGAGATCGTCGGCGACCGCACCACGCAGGGCAGCCGAGGTCCGGTCGACCACTTCGGCATCGCCGTCGACTCGTACCAGACCCTCGAGACGATCCGCGATCGGCTGCTCGACGCCGGTGCCGACATCGGCGACATCCAAACGCTGGGTGACATCTGGTCGCTGTTCTTCCGCGATCCCGACGGGATGGAGCTCGAGGTGTGCGCCCCGAGCGAACGAGGCGAGCGATGAGCGGCTGAGGCGGCGTCGCGGCGGCGGAGGGCCTCATTCGGCCTCGAGACGCCGCAGCGCGAGCGCCACCACGTCGGCGCGGCTGCGGGCGCCGTGATCGGCAACCATGAAGTGGCTGCCTACGAACATCGAGAAGGCGAGCATGCAACGGGCCTCGACGTCGTCCTCGTCCGGGCAGAAGGCACCGAACAGCGATCGCATGTACTCCATTCGCCGGTTGTCGCCGCGGCGGAGGCGACGGGCGACGGTCGGCTCGCGCCGGGCCCAGTCGCGAACGGCGAGGTCGACCCGCAGCAGCTCGGGGGTTGAGGAAGCGAGGGCGAAGAGCCGCCGCAGCCTGGCCCTGGCGTCGCCGCCCTCGCCCTCGACGCGGTCGATCACCTCATCGATGCTCACCCGCTCCCACGTGTCGAGCATCTCGTCGAGCAGCGCGCCCCGGTCGTCGAAGTGCCAGTAGAAGCCGCCCTTGGTGACACCGAGCGCCCGGGCCAGCGCCTCGATCCGGACGGCGTCCGGCCCGCCCCCGGCAAGGGCCCGCAATCCCTCGTCGATCCAGCTGCTCCGAGGCGTACGGATGGGAGCCATGCGCCTTCTCTCTATCGCGTACCGCTCCGAGTGGACGGCGGCCAGGGCGTGAGCATAACGTCACTCTATACGCACCCGTATGGACGAGGGACGACGACATGAGACTTCCGAGCGAGGCCCACACGGCCCGGCCCTGGCGGGTCCACGAGCTCACCCGCGACTCCCGCCTCGAGGACGTGTGGGCACTAGCCACGCCCGGAGGCCCGGACGACTTCCCCCGGCTGCTGCAGGGGATCTCGGGCGCCCTCGCGCAGGGAATGGCCTCGTCTCGCAGCGCCAGTTTCCTCTGGACGATCCGGTGGAAGGTCGGGGCACTGATCGGGTT
>JACDCH010000525.1 GCA_013694495.1 Acidimicrobiia bacterium
GAGCTCCGCCGCGCCCTGAACACGATCGACCGCACCCTCACCGACTACATCAACGGCGCGAGACTCGGCAAAGCCGCATGAGAACTCGTCACAAAATTCGGGGGCTCCGCCCCCAAGAGATCTAGCCGGACGGATGTCGAGGTCGTAGCCTGTCCGCCGTGGCTGCCACCTTCACCCGCATGGACGAATCCACCGCCGAGCAGTGGGGCGTGATCGGCATGGAAACCGCCAAGAACCAGACCCGCGTCGCCGACGAGGTGCTGCGGATGCTGCGGGCGCTCGAGGGCATCACCGACGGCTTCGCCGTCGACCAGCTCGTGCACTCGCTGCAGACCGCCACCCGGGCCGAGCGGGCCGGCGCCGACGACGAGGTCGTCGTGGCGTCGTTGTGCCACGACATCGGCAAGGTCATCTCGGTGTTCAACCACCCCCGCATCGCGGCGGAGATCCTCCGGCCGTACGTGCGGCCCGAGGTCTACGAGATGATCCTCGCCCACCAGGACTTCCAGGGCCGTCACTACTACGCCCACTTCGGCGGCGACCCCGACGCCCGCGAGCAGCACCGCGACAAGCTCGACCCCGAGACGTTCACGCTCGCCGAGCGCTTCGCCGACGAGTGGGACCAGACGGCGTTCGACCCCGACTACGAAACGCTGCCCCTCGAGCACTTCGAGCCCCGCGTGCGCGAGGTCTTCGGCACCGTCCGCTACGCCTGAGGCACCGGCGGGCGCTGCTTGCGGAAGGAACTCTTCCGCACGATCGTCCCGTCCCGTACGGTCAGGAAGTCACATCCGAGGACGTCGATGCGGGCGCCGTCGGCCAGCGTGGCGGTGAGCCGCCACTCCGACACGCCGTAGCAGTCCGCGATCGCGTGGTGACGACCGTCGCCCCAGTGGGCGTCGGGCATGGTTTCGAACACGGCGGCGAACGCCGCCTGGACCTCGGCCCGGCCGGCGTACCTCGTGCCGCAGACGTCGGGCCCGCCCGAGGCCTCGAACTCGCAGTCGTCGGCGAAAAGGCCCATCAAGCGGTCGATGTCGTGGGCGTTCCAGGCGGCGGTGTGCTCGTGCAGCAGGCGTTCGAGCTCGCTGGTCTCCACGCGGAACCTCCCGGTGGGTGGGGGGCCCATCCTCGCAGCTCGAGCCGGGCACGACCGCGGCCCGCCCCGTCAGGGCTGGTTGGGCCGGCCCGCCAGCACCTGCGCCTCGTCGAAGAGGCGCTGCATCTCGGTGCGCAGGTGGAGGGTGAGGTCGCGGACGGCGCTGCGCGAGACCCGGCCCTTGTCGGTGGCCGCCGGCGCCGGGATCGGGTCGCCAACGAGCAGCACGAGCCGCGACGGGTGCAGGAAGCGGGCGCCCTTGGGCATCATCCGTTCGCTCCCGCCGATGCCCACGGGGATGATCGGCACGCCGGTCCGGGCCGCCACGAAGGAGGTGCCGTCGAAGAGCTCCTCGACCACGGGCCCCGTGCGCCGCTGGCCCTCCGGGAACATCACGAGGGGCGAGCCGCCGACGATCACGGTGGTGCAGACCCGCAGCGACTCGCGGTCGGCTGCGCCGCGGTGAACCGGGAACGCACCGAGCATCGAGACGAAGCGACCGAGCAGACCGACCTTCCAGATCGAGTCCTTGCCCATGAACCGCATGGGCCGCCCGGTGACGAGCGAGGCCAGAGCGAAGTCGACGTTCGAGCGGTGCACCGGGGCGAGGACGAAGGCCCCCGACGTCGGGATCTTGTCGCCGCCGATCACCTTCACCCGGCCGAAGAGCGCGAACACAACCTTGAACAGGCTCCGCACTCCGGCGTAGCTGAACCGCGTGAGCCGGCTGGGCGGGCCGAGCCACGTCTTGGCCTCGCGCCCGGGCCGGACCTCGACCGGCTCGTCGGTCACCGGGCCGCCTCGGCTGCGGACAACCGGTCGAGCACCTCGTCGACGATGTGGTCGACGGAGCGGTCGGTGGTGTCGATCACGACCGCGTCGGTGGCCTCGACGAGCGGGCTGTCGGCGCGGCCCTGGTCGAGCGCATCGCGGCGGGCGATGTCAGCCGCGACCGTCTCGTAGTCGAGGTTGGTGACCTCCTGGGCCCGGCGCCCGGCGCGGGCCTCGGCGTCGGCGGTGAGGTACACCTTGAGCACGGCGTCGGGGAACACCACCGTGCCGATGTCGCGGCCCTCGATCACGCCGCCGCCCCGCTTCTCGGCCCAGGCCCGCTGGCGGTCCCGCATGTCACGGCGGACGACGGGGTTGGCGGCCACGACCGACACCGCCCGGGTCACCTCGGGGCCGCGGATCTCGATCGAGGCGTCGACGCCGTCGACCGCCACCACGCCACTGTCCACCTCGATCGTGAGGGCGAGGGTCAGCGCGGCGACCGCCTCGCCGTCGGAGGGGTCGACGTCGACGCGGAGGGCGGCAAAGGCGACCGAGCGGTACATGGCCCCGGTGTCGAGGTACTCGAGGTCGAGCCGCTCGGCGAGCGCCCGGGCCACGGTGCTCTTGCCCGACCCCGCCGGGCCGTCGATGGCGATCACGCGCAGGGTCATGGCAGGCGGCGAACCTACCTGAGCCCGTCGAGGGTCTCGAAGAACCGGGGGAACGTCTTGGCCACGCAACCGGGGTCGACGAGAACGATCCCGGGGACGCGCAGGCCCACGACGGCGAAGCTCATCGCCATGCGGTGGTCGTCGTAGGTCTGCACCCTCGCGCCGTGTAGCCCGGCCGGTGCCGGCCGCACGACGAGGCCGTCCTCCTCCTCGTCGGCGTCGACGCCGCACCGCTGCAGCTCCGCCACCACGGCGGCGATGCGGTCGGTCTCCTTGCCCCGGATGAAGCCGATGCCCGTGAGCCGCGACGGCGACGAAGCGAAGGCGGCGACGCACGCCAAGGTCGGCGCCGTGTCGGACAGGTCGGCGAGGTCGGCGGTGATCCCCCGCAACCTTCCCGTCCCGCGCACCTCGGTGTAGCCGTCGCCCACTTCGACCTCGGCGCCCATCGCCCGCAGGAGCTCGACGAACCCGATGTCGCCCTGCGCCGTCGAGCGACCGAGGCCCTCGACCCTGACCCGGCCGCCGCACACCGCAGCCGCGGCGAAGAAGTACGACGCCGCGCTGGCGTCGGGCTCGACGGCGTACTCGGTGGCCCGGTAGGTGGCCCGGGGCACGACGTACTCGCCGGGTCCGGGCCCGCGGCCGACCTCCACGCCGAAGGCGGCCATCACCGATTCGGTGAGCTCGACGTAGGGCCTCGACACGAGCTCGCTCGTGAGCTCGACGACGAGGCCGTCCGCCATGGCCGGCCCGGCCAGCAGCAGTCCCGAGAGGAACTGGCTCGATACGTGGCCGGGCTGGCGGAGGCGACCGCCGGCAAGGCCGCCGGGCGCCTCGATCCGCACCGGGAGGTGCCCGGGCCGGTCCTCGGCCACGACGGTCACGCCGAGGTCGGCCAGGCCGTCGAGGACGGGGCCCATGGGCCGGAGGAGCAGCTGGGGGGCGCCGGTGAGGCGGTACGCACCCGAGCCCAGCGCGAGCAGCGGTGCGACGAAGCGGGCGGTCGTGCCGGACTGCCGGGCGTCGACCTCCGCGGGGCCGGGCGGCACGGCGCCACCCGTGCCGTCGACCTCGATCGTGGACTCGCGCCACGACGGGCGCACGCCGATGCCGACGGCCCGCAGGCAGCCGACCATGGCCTCGGTGTCGTCGGCTTCCAGCGCCCCGCGCAGCGTCGACCGCCCGTCGGCCAGCGCGGCGCACACGAGGGCCCGGTTCGTCAGGCTCTTCGACCCGGGCACGGTG
>JACDCH010000528.1 GCA_013694495.1 Acidimicrobiia bacterium
GCCCGGCTCGTGGCCCACGCCGCCGCCCGCTCGCCGTACTACGGCCGGGTGCTGCGCGGGCTCGAGGGCGCGGCGCTGGCCGACCTGCCCGTCCTGACCAAGGACAACCTCGTCGAGCGGTTCGACGAGCTGACCATCGACCGTTCCCTCCATCGGACCGAAATCGAGACCTTTCTGCAGTCGGCCCCGGCGAAGGCCCGCTACCGCGGGCGCTACCGCGTCGCCGCGTCGAGCGGCAGCAGCGGTCGGCCGGGCATCGTCGTGTTCGACGCCGCGGAGTGGGCGGGGCTCCTGGCCGCCTCGGTCGCGTCGCGAGCGCTGGCCGGGAGCCCGAGCGGCCGGTCGGCCAAGGTCGGCTCGCCCTCCCCGTGGCACCTTTCGGCCCAGCTCGGCGCCACCCTCGAGGACCCTCGGCGCCCGGCGCTGCGGCTCCCGGTCACCACCGCCCTCCCCGAGCTCCTCGCCGCCCTCGACCGGTTCGGACCCGCAGTCCTGACCGCGTACCCGTCGGTCCTGGGGATGCTGGCCGAGGCGCAACGGGCCGGGCAGCTGCACCTCGCGCTCACCCACGTGTTCGGCGGGGGCGAGGTGCTGACCGCCGCGACCCGGCGGCGCGTGTCGGAGGTGTGGGGCGCTGCGGTGTTCGACCAGTACGTCACCACCGAGGCCGGCGCCATCGCCGGCGGGTGCCCGGCTGAGGACGGCATGCACGTGATCGACGACCACGTGATCGTGGAGGTCGTCGACGAGCGCCGGCGCCCGGCGCCGGCCGGCACGTTCGGCGCGGCCGTGCTCGTCACCGTGCTCTCGAGCCGGACGCTGCCGCTGATCCGCTACGAGCTCGCCGACCACCTGCGGCTGGCGCTCGATCCGTGCGCCTGCGGCCGCCCCGGACCCCGCATCGCCGCCATCGCCGGGCGGGAGCGCGAGGTTCTGCGCCTGGCGGGACCGGGTGGCCCGGTCGCCGTGCACCCGGCCGTGCTCACCTCCGTTCTCGACGTCGCGCCCGTCGCCGGATGGCAGGTCCACCAGCAGGGGCCGCGACTACGGGTGCTGGTGGTGGGCCCCGCCGCCGGGTTCGCCGCCGACGACCTCGGCCGCGCCGTTCTGGCGGCGCTAACGGAGATGGGGGTGACCGAGGTGGACGTCGACGTCGAGGTGGTCGACATCGTGCCCCGGCGCGCCGGCGGGAAAGCGGCGCGGTTCGTCGTCGACGGCCCGACGTGAGCGCGACACGGGCCACCCGGACCCACGGCCGGCTCACGGCTGGTTCACAGCTTCGGGTGGCAGTCTCGGGTCCGTGCCCGGTGAGACCCTCCTGCTCGTGGACGACGAGGACAACCTGCGGACGATGCTGCAGGCGGCGTTGCGCCACAGCGGCTTCGACGTCCACCCGGCGGCCACCGGCCGCGAGGCGCTCGACGCCGTCGACGTGGTGAAGCCCGACCTCATCGTCCTCGACGTGATGCTGCCCGACATCGACGGCTTCGAGGTGTGCAACCGCCTGCGCCGCAACGGCACGAAAACTCCCGTGCTGTTCCTCACGGCCCGCGACGCCACGGAGGACAAGGTGCGGGGGCTCACGCTCGGCGGCGACGACTACCTCGTGAAGCCGTTCAGCTTGGAGGAGCTCGTGGCCCGCATCGAGGCCGTGCTGCGCCGGGCCGGCCTGGCCCGCAGCGAGTCGGTCCTGTCCTGCGCCGACCTCGAGCTCGACGACGACGCCCACCGGGTCACCCGGGCCGGCGCCGAGGTGGCGCTGTCGCCCACCGAGTTCAACCTGCTCCGCTACATGCTGGCCAACACGGGGCGCGTGCTGTCGAAGGCGCAGATCCTCGACCACGTGTGGAACTACGACTTCGGGGGCGACGGCGGCGTGGTCGAGACCTACATCGGCTACCTGCGCCGGAAGCTGGACACCGTCGAGCCCCGCCTCATCCACACGGTGCGGGGCGTCGGCTACACCCTCCGCGTGCCGCGGTGAGCCGGGCGCTGCGGTGACGCTGCGGGGCCGGGTGCTGGCCGGGATCGCGGCGATCGCCGTGTTCCTCGTGCTCGCCGCAGTCCTCGTGACGAGCGGGACCGAGCGCCACCTGATCGACCAGGTAGACGCCCAGCTGCGGGCCGTGAACGCCCGCGACCTGTTCGGGGGTGGGGGGCCAGGGGGCCCGCACCCCCCCGACCGCGGGCGGCCGAGCTTCAGCGAGCTGTACGTCGCCGTCGTGCGGCCCGACGGCGTCGTCGCCGCGTTCCAGGAGCCCGACTTCGCCGGTGCCGGCACGCCGCTGCCGGTCGTCGACGCCGAGCACGTGCTCGCCGTGGACGAGGGTCGGCCGTTCACGCTCGGCAGCGAGGCGGCCGGGTTCCGCTACCGGGCCATGACCCACCGGACGCTGCGCGACGGCGTGAGCATCGTCGCCCTGCCGCTGGCCGACACCGACGCCGCCGTGCGCCGCCTCGTCGCGGTCGAGGTCGGCGTCACGCTGGCCGCCCTCGCCGTGCTCGCCCTCGTCGCGTGGTGGGTCGTGCGCCTCGGCGTGCGGCCCATCAAGCAGATGACCGAGACGGCTTCGGCGATCGCCGCCGGCGACCTGTCACACCGGGTCCCCGACGTCGCGCCGGGCACCGAAGCGGGCGAGCTCGGCGTGGCCCTCAACCAGATGCTCGGCCGCATCGAGACCGCGTTCGACGAGCGCACCCGCGCCGACGAGCGGCTGCGTCGGTTCGTGGCCGACGCCTCCCACGAGCTGCGCACGCCGGTGACCACGATCCGGGGCTACGCGGAGCTGTACCGTGCCGGCGGCCTCGCCGACGACGGCGAGCTGTCCGAGGCGATGCGGCGCACCGAGCAGGAGGCGGTCCGCATGGGCTCGCTCGTCGACGACCTGCTGCAGCTGGCCCGCCTCGACCAAGGCCGGCCCCTGGAGCGGCACCCCGTCGACCTCCGGGCCGTGGTCGACGACGCGGCGCGCGATGCCCGGGCGACGGATCCGGCCCGAGAGGTGCGGGTGGCCCCGGGTTCGGGCGAGGGCCCCGTCGTCGTCGAGGGCGACGAGGCCCGCCTCCGCCAGGTCGTGGCCAACGTCGTGGGCAACGCGCTCGTCCACACCCCGAGCGCGGCCGCCATCGAGCTCGGCGCCGGCGTGGACGGTGGGACGGCCTG
This sequence comes from Acidimicrobiia bacterium, assembly GCA_013694495.1. Classification (GTDB taxonomy): domain Bacteria; phylum Actinomycetota; class Acidimicrobiia; order Acidimicrobiales; family JACDCH01; genus JACDCH01. Next base: position 3,164 of record JACDCH010000528.1, read on the forward strand.
GCTCGAGGTGACGGACCGGGGCCAGGGCATGGCCCCGGACGTGGCGGTCCGGGCCTTCGAGCGCTTCTACCGGGCCGACCCGAGCCGGTCCCGGCACCGGGGCGGCACGGGCCTCGGGCTGTCGATCGTCGAGGCCACGGTGGCGGCCCACGGTGGTCGCGTCACGCTGGCGAGCACACCGGGCGAGGGCACGATCGTGCGGATCGAGCTGCCCTCGGCCGGCGCCGCAACTCCCGCCTGAATCAGCGGGTGGCTCACAGCCGGCTCTGAGCTTCGAGGTTCATCGTGGCCCCCGCACCAACCGCACCCCACGCTCCCAGGAGGACATCCCCCATGCCCATGACCCGCAAGCTCGCCGGCGCTCTCGCCTTCAGCGCCGCCCTCGCCGCCGGCGGCGTCGCCGGCGCCCTGCTCGGCACGCCGAGCATCTCCGGCGCCCAGGAAACACCGACGACCGATGCCCCGACCACCGACTCGGAGACCCCGGCCCCGTCACCCGACGGCCGGCCCGATGGCCACCGGGGCCCGGGCCGGTTCCTGCACCCGTCGCTCGAGGTGGTGGCGGCCCAGTCCGGCATCACCGTGGAGGAGCTCCGCACGGAGCTGGCCGACGGCAGCACGATCGCCGAGCTCGCCGCCGATCGGGGCCTCGACCTCGACGGGATCATCGCCGCCGTCGTCGCCGATGCGACCAGCCGCATCGACGAAGCGGTGGCCGCCGGCGACCTCGAGGCCGAACGGGCCGAGGAGATCAAGGCCGACCTCACCGAGCACGTGACCGCGTTCGTGAACGGCGAGAGGCGCGGGCCCGGCGGACCCGGCGGCCACGGCCCCGGTGGTCACGGCTTCGGCCGCGGGCACCAGCTCGACGCGGCGGCGACCGCGATCGGCATCACCGCTGACGAGCTCCGCACCGAGCTCGAGGGGGGCGCCACGGTGGCCGAGGTGGCCGCCGCCCACGGCGTCGAGGTGCAGACGGTGATCGACGCGATGGTCACCGAGGCGACCGAGAACCTCACCGAGCGGATCACCGCCTTCGTCAACGGCGAGTAGCCCCCCGAATCGGGTGTCGTCCGGCGGCCCAAGCGGCGGCGGGACGACACCCAGCTCGGCGTTTCGGGTCAGCCTTCGCCGGCGCGGTCTTCCTGGGCCGCGGCGGCCTTGCGCTCGTCCTTCTGGGCGTCGGTGACGTCCTCTCGCTCCTGGCCCGGCGTCTTGTCGTCCTCCAACGCCTCGGTGACGTTCTGCTTGGCCTGCGGTGTGCTGTCTGACATCTGCTCCCCCTCGGGATCGGTGACGGCGGTCCGTTCCCCGTCCGGACGGGGATCAGTCGGTGCCGAAGATGCCGACGAAGCTCACCATCTCGCCGGGGTAGCCGCCGAGGTTGTGGGTGAGGGCGAGCGACCGGTCGCCGTAGGTGGAGATGCGCCGCTCCTCGGGAGCCTCGCCCCGGAGCTGGAGCCAGCACTCGAACAGCATGCGGAGGCCTGACGCGCCGACCGGGTGGCCGAACGACTTGAGGCCGCCGTCGGGGTTCACGGGGAGGTCGCCGGCCAGCGCGAAGGAGCCGTCGAGCACTTCCTTCCAGGCTGCGCCCCGCTCGCAGAAGCCGAAGTCCTCCATGAGCACGAGCTCGGTGGGTGTGAAGCAGTCGTGCACCTCGGCCATCGCCAGCTCCCGGCGCGGATCAGTGATGCCGGCCTGCGCGTAGGCGTCGGCCGCGCTGGCCGCCACCTCGGGGAACGTCGTGTAGTCGTAGTCCGGGTCGCCCACGCCCGAGCCGTTGCCGGCGACGAACGAGAGCGCCTTCACCAGGAGCGGCGTGTCGGTGTAGCGGTGGGCGTCCTCGGCCCGCACGACGATGGCCGCCGCCGCGCCGTCGGCGACGCCGGCGCAGTCGAACACCGACAGGCCGCCGGCGACGGCCGGCATCCCGCAGATGCGCTCGACCGACATCTCCTTGCGGAACTGGGCCCGCTCGTTGCGGGCGCCGTTGAAGTGGTTCTTCGAGGCGATGGTGGCCAGCACCCGCTTGAGCTCGTCGGTCGGCACGCCGTAGCGGGCGGCGTAGGCCGGGGCGACCATGGAGAACATGGCGGCGGCGGTCAGGGTGCGCCCGGTGCCGTCGTTCGGGATCGGGAACGCGTTCAGCCCCTGGTAGCCCGAGTCCTTGACCTTCTCGACGCCCACCGCCATGGCTACGTCGTAGGCGCCGCTGGCGACGGCGTACGCCGCCTGGCGGAGGGCCTCCGAGCCCGTGGCGCAGTAGTTCTCGACGCGGGTGACGGGTTTGCCCTCGAGCTGGAGCGGGCGGGCGAGCGTGATGCCGCTCATGCCCGACTGCGCGGTGCCGAGCCAGTAGGCGTCGACGGCCGCCTTGTCGACGCCGGCCGACGCGAACGCCGCACCGGTGGCGTCGAGCAGCAGGTCGTCGAGGCCCTTGTCGAAGTGCTCGGCGAAGCGCGTGCACCCCATCCCGACGATGGCGACCCGGTCCTTGATCCCGTGCGAGCTCATGCGTCCCCCTCCGCGCCGTTGTCGGGCGCCGATGCGGCCGTGCGGACCAGCCGGCCCTTCCAGAAGTAGTTGTGGATCCCGTCGGCGGTGAAGAGGCGGCGGAACGTCAGCTCGACCGCCGCCCCGATCTCGACCTCGTCGGGATCGACGTCGGTCAGCTCGACGGGGAGCCGCCCGCCGCCGTCGAAGTCGACGACCGCGAACACGACCGGCGGGCTGGGCGAGTAGGCGAGGCGGTCGACCGTGAACGTGGTGACCGTGCCGGTGGCGTCGGCCATCGGGCGGCGCTCGGTGTCGAGGGGCGACGGCGGCAGGTGGACCTCGCCGCCGGCGCCCTCGGAGCCCACGAAGCCGAACTTCCAGTCGGCCGAGC
>JACDCH010000536.1 GCA_013694495.1 Acidimicrobiia bacterium
CCCCGGCTCGACCGATGCGGACGACGACCGCCTCGCCATCGTGGCCCGGGCCCTCGTGGCCATCCGCCAGATCGACCTGCGCGAGCGCCCGTCCGCCTGACGGCGACGCGCCGAGGGCGTCAGCTCGGCTCGGGGCGCTCCGTCGCAGGCGGGTCGGCGGCGACAGGAGGCTCGTCCTCGGGCCCGACCTCCTGGACGAAGCCGACGCCCTCCTGCGTCGCGTCGGACGCGGCGATGGCGGCGAGCTGCTCGATCGGCTCGCCGAGGACGTAGGTGCGCCACACGTGCCCGAGCAGGATCTTGAGGATGGCCGCCACCGGGACGGCCAAGAGGATGCCGAACAGGCCGCCGAGCGTGCCGCCGGCGAGCAGGGCGAGCATCACCGCCGCGGGGTGGAGCTTGACGACCCGCTGCATCACATTCGGGGTGATGAAGTGGTTGTCGATCTGCTGGGCCGCGGTCATGATCGCCACCACCCACAGGGCCTGGCTCATGCCGTCGCCGGCGGTCAGGGCGATGATCACGCCCGGGATCCCTCCGATGTAGGGGCCGATGAGCGGGATCATGTTGAAGATGCCGGCGATCATCCCGATCAGCAGCCAGAACGGCAGGCCGAGGATGGCCAGGCCGATCGAGACCATCACGCCGACGATGAAGGCGACCACGAGCTGGCCCCGGAAGAACCCACCGATGGCGCGGTTGAGCCGGCCCGCCACCACCATCACCTCGGCCCGTGACCGCTCTGGTATCAGGCCCTCGGCCACCCGCCGGATGTGGGGCAGGTCGACCAGCAGGTAGAAGGCGATGATCGGGCCGAGGACGAAGATGATCAGCACGTGGAAGACGCGGAGCCCGAGCTCGCGGATCTGCGTGATCCGCTCCGCGAACGTCGTCTCGCCCCCGCCCGAGAACGACTCGCCGAGCTCCTCGTACTCGGGGATCTGGATGAACCAGTCGCCTTCCTGGCTGCGCCGGGCCAGGTCGTTGATGTCCTCCTCGAGGTTCGGCTGGATCTCCGTGGTCCACCGCTCGGAGAGGTCGTCGGCCTGGCGGGAGGCGAGCGGCGCGATGAGCAGGCCGATCAGGAAGACGGCGCCGATCACGCCCAGGTAAGAGATGGCCGCGCCGAGCGCGCGGGGGATGCGGCGGCGCTGGAGCCGGGTGACGACCGGGTTGAGGATGAAGACGATCGCCGCGGCGAGGATGAGCGGCGGGAACACGACCCGGAAAACCCAGCAGACGAAGCCGACGAGGAACAGGAGCCCGGCGATGCCGAGCACGGCCCACGCCACGTGCCCGGCCCGTTGGATCCGCAGCAGCCGGTGGTTCGTGGCGGCCGCCGTCGCCTCGGGCTGAGTCGCCGTCGGCGTCGTCGCCATCCGGCGGACCCTAGTGACCGCAGGCGCCGACCGACGCGACCGATGGCGAGGTCGTAGCCTGCTCGGCCGTGGCCAACTCCCCCGCCCGCGCCGAAGGCCCCGGCCTCCTCCCGGTGATCGCCGGCGGCGTCATCGGCGCCATCGTGCTGTTCTGGCTCGTCGGCATCGTGATCGGCACGATCGTCTTCGCGGTGAAGGTGGCGACGGTGATCGCCCTGATCGCCGGCGGGTTCTGGCTCTACAACAAGTTCAGCCGCGACTGACGGCGGTCGGCCGCCCGGCTCTCACGCTCAGGTGACGGGCTCGAAGCTCGAGACGAGCTGCTCGAAGGCGTCCTCGATGGCGGCCCGGTCGGCCACCAGCCCGAGCGACTGCATCTGGAACAGGCGGTCGCCCACGATCACGGCCCGCAGGAGCACGAGGGCCTCCTGGCCCTGGGCGGTGACGGTGATCTCGGCGTCGCGCGAGGGGAACTCCTCGCCCGGGACCTCGGCCTCGGTGACGACGGTGCCGCCGGTGCTCCCGGCCGCGCCGGCCACGGTGTCGCCCAGGATCACCTGCGGCTCGGCGGACGCCAGGCGGTCGGCCGGCAGGGCGTTCACGGCGATGGCGACGGAGGCCTCGGGCCCCTCGACGAAGTAGATGTCGACCTCGATGGGGCCGAAGTCGCTCGGCGCCTCCTGCGTGTTGAGCTCCGGCTCGCCCGGCAGCCCGATGCTGAACTCGCCCTCGACCACGAACTCCTCGAACTCGCCACCCGAAGAGCCCTCGGTGGTGGTGGTCTCCTCCTCGGTCGTCCTGGTCGACTCGTCCGTTGTGGTGGTCGACCCCTCCTCGGTCGTGGTGGTCGACTCCGAGGTCTCGGTGGTGGCGGACCCGCCTTCGTCGCCGTCGCCTCCGCAGGCCACGAGGAACGATCCGGCGAGGAGGAAGGCTGCTGCCCGGTTGCGCATGGCGAACAGTCTGGCGCCGGCCGGCGGACCGGCGCTCATCGAGGTCGGGTCAGGAGCTCCGCCGTGATCCGCTCGACGCAGCGGGTGGTGCGGTTCATCGCCTCGTCCTCGCCGAAGCGCTCGACGAGCGACACGACCTCGATGCGGTCGGCCGCCGGCCCGTCGACCACCTGACCGACGACGGCCACGACCGGCACACCGGCCTCGGCCGCCAGCGCCGCGACGCCACCGACGACCTTGCCCTCGAAGCTCTGCTCGTCGAGGAAGCCCTCGCCCGTGATCACGAGGTCGGCGCCCTCGATGCGGTCCCACAGCTCGACCTCGTCGGCCACCACCTCGAAGCCCTCGACCAGCCGAGCGCCGATGGCGGCGAGGCCGCCGGCCAGGCCGCCGGCGCCGCCGGCCCCGCTGAGGTCGGTCACGTCGACGCCGTGGTCCTCGACGTAGACCTGGGCCAGCCGCTCGAGGCGGCGACGCAGGAGCTCCACCTGCGCCGCCGTGGCGCCCTTCTGCGGCGCGAACACGTCCGCCGCGTCGACGAAGCGGGTGCGGACGTCGCAGGCCACGACGAGCTCGACCCCCCGCAGCCGGGGGATCGGGTGCAGGGCCCGAAGTGCCCCGAGGCCGCCGTCGGTCGTGGCCGAGC
>JACDCH010000556.1 GCA_013694495.1 Acidimicrobiia bacterium
GGCGTGCGGCCGTCAGGCGGGGAGGGTGCGGCGGCCGAGCGCCCAGCCCGCCGCAGCGGCGGCGATGCCACCGACGACCGAGAGGGCGACGTAGGCGGCCGCCGCCGAGGCGCGGTGGTCGCGGAGCATCGTCTGGGTCTCGTGGCTGAACGTCGAGAAGGTGGTGAAGGCGCCGAGGAAGCCGGTGCCGGCCGCCGTCACCAGCTGGGGCGACAGGCGACCGGGGCCGCCGCCGAGCACCAGGCCGAGGGCGAACGAGCCGGCGACGTTGATGGCCAGCGTCGTCCACGGGAACGCTGCTGCTTGGGCGTTCGTGGCCACCCCGAGGCCGTAGCGGGCGCAGGCGCCGGCGGCGCCGAACAGGGCCACCAGGGCAAGCTGCATCGCAGCCATGATGACCCGTCGCGTGCCACGGTGGGGGCGTGGACGACCTGCGGGTGTCGCGGTCGCTGGTGATCCCGGCGGCGGAGCTCGAGGTCCGCACCGGGCCGTCGGGCGGGCCGGGCGGCCAGCACGCCAATCGGTCGCACACGCGCGTCGAGCTGCGCTTCGACGTCGAGGCGTCGACCGCCCTCGGACCCCGACAGCGGGCCCGCCTGCTCGAGCGGCTCGGCCCCGTGGTGCGGGTGGTGGCGGGCGACGAGCGGTCGCAGGCCCGCAACCGGGCGCTCGCGCAGGAGCGGCTGGCCGAACGCCTGGCCGGCGCGCTCAAGGTCGAGACGCCTCGCCGCCCGACGAAGCCGACGAGGGGAGGGGTCGAGCGCCGCCTCGACGCCAAGCGCCGCCAGGCCCAGACGAAGCAGCGCCGCCGCTGGTCGGGCGACGAGCACTGAGGAACGTCAGGGGGCAAGGGCGCGTCGAGGGCGACGTCGGCCGGCTTCACGATGCCCGTGCCTCGACCCGCTGCGGACTGAAGTGCAGGAGCGGGACGCTTCGGTCCGGTTGCTGCACACCAGTTCTGTTTGCGCCGACTGAAGTGCAGGAGCCAGTCGCTTCGGTCCGGTTGCTGCACACCAGTCACATTCAGCCGATCGTGTCGACGCCGGTGGGGAGGTCGCGCAGGGGCGGCTCGGGCGCGGCGGCGACCGCGGCCCGGCGGTGGCTCGCGTCGACGGCGAGGACGACGACGAGGAGGGCGACGGCCGTGAGGGCCGGTTGGTGGGCGGTGGCCTGCTCGGCCGGCCACTCGAACGCGCTACCGGGCTTCGAGATCGCCTGGCGGGCCACGACGTAGGCGGCGGCGAGGGCATACGTGGCCGCCGGCGCCCAGCGCAGCCACGGGGCCAGGCCCGGCCGGAGCCACAGCACGAAGCCCGTGATGGCGACCACGAGGGCGGCGACCGGGCCCACGAACAGGAGGGTGCCCACGGCGGTGAGGGCGCCGGCGACCGCAGGGGTGATCCCGCGACGGCCGACCCCAGGGCCGACAGGGTCGGGGTCCGCCGCCGGCCGGGAGAACACGATGAGCACGAGGCACAGCAGCGCAGCGGCCGCGCTCAGGGCCAGGGCGGTGGTGATGGCGCCCTGCGGGGTCCAGCTCATCGACACCGTGAACGTGCTCCGCTCCGGGGTGACGAGCCAGCCGTTGGCGTAGCCGTCGACCAACGTGCTCTCGCCGGCCGGCACCCCCGGGCCGTCGGCCTCCCAGCCGGCGTTCTGCGACTGGCCCAGCACCAGCCAGAACGGCTCGCCGGGCGTGGCGCCGTCGATGCGAACGTCGACCGAGGACCGCCCTTCGCCGAGCACGGTCACCCGGGGCCCGTCGCCCTCCCCCTCGCCCGGCTCGGCCGCCGGAGCGGGGGCGGTGTCGAGACCGGAGCGGAGGACGAGGCGGTCGATGTCGAGGCCGGACTCGCGGCCCGGTGTGGCGGTGACGGTGTGCTCGCCCGCGCCCAGCTGCAGCTCCGCGACGCAGGGTGTGACGATCCCCTCGGCGTCGACCTGGACGTCGAGCGGTTGCCCGTCGACCGCCACGAGGTCGGCTCGGCAGGCGGTGCCGGCGAAGGTGGCCCGCTGCACGGCCAGGGCCGGGATGCCGAGCTCGGCGATCGCCGGCGGCACCACCTGGGCCGTGTCGGAGAACCACTCGATCGTGCGCCGCTCCTCGACCGCCTCGATCACGAACCGGAACGACGTGCCGGTGAGGGGCGCGTCGAGCACGAACGGGCCGTCGCCGGCGACGTCGACGAC
>JACDCH010000558.1 GCA_013694495.1 Acidimicrobiia bacterium
CCCCGGCGTCGTTCACGTCTCGATCTCGGGCTTCGGCCACGGCGACAGCCCGTACCGCGACTGGCCGGCGTTCGCGCCGGTGGTCGAAGCCATGTCGGGCATCTACGAGTTCAAGCGGCGCGGCGACGACCCGCCCGTGGTGGCGCCGGTCGGCGCCCTCGGCGACATCGGATCGGGGCTGTACGCGGTGATCGGCGTGCTGGCCGCCCTCCGACACCGGGAGGCCACGGGCGTCGGCCAGCACGTCGACATCGCCATGCTCGACTCGGTGCTGGCCATGACCGACATCGTGACCAACTTCTGGTCGATGGGGCTGCGCGGCGGCGACCTCGGTCCGCTGCTGATGCACGGGTTCCGGGCCCGGGACGGGTGGTTCGTGCTCCAGGTCGGGCGGGAGCCGCAGTTCCGTGCCCTCGTGGCGCTGATCGGCCGCCCGGAGTGGGCCGACGACCAGCGCTTCGCCGAGCGCCAGGGTTGGATCGACCACCTCGAGTCCGACCTCCGCCCGGCCGTCGAGGGGTGGGCGGCGACGCAGACCAAGGTCGAGGCGTGCCAGGCGCTCGGGTCGGCCGGCATCGCGGCCGGACCCTGCTTCGCCGACGAGGAGGTCGTGGCCGACCCGCACGTCGCCCTGCGCCGCATGCTCGTCGAGCTGCCCCGCACCGACGGCGTCGAGCAGCCGGTCCTCGTGCCCGGCAACCCGGTGAAGCTGTCGGCCGTGGCCGAGCAACCCGAGGCGCCGCCCCCGTGGCTGGGCGCCGACACCGATGCCGTGCTCCGCGAGGAGCTGGGGCTCGACGACGACGAGCTCGCCGCCCTCCACGCCGACGGCGTGATCGGCCCCAAGGAGGCCTGATGCCCATCCCCATCGACGAGTACCCGGTCCACCAGGTCCCGCTGTCGATCGCCCACGCGGCGACCAGCGACCGCAACTTCTACGACCGCTGCTACCTCAACGCCCACGACCGCACGGGCGAGGTGTTCCTCATCACCGGCCTCGGCGTGTACCCGAACCTCGGCGTGATCGACGCGTACGCGTGCGTCCGGCGGGGCGACCGGCAGATCTCGGTCCGGACGTCGGACGCCCTCGGCCCCGACCGCCTGCGTCAGGAAGTGGGGCCCTACCGGCTGGAGGTGATCGAGCCGCTGCAGAAGCTGCGAGTCGTGCTCGACGGCGACGATCACGGCATCGGCTTCGACCTCACCTGGGAGGGCTCGTACCCGGCGGTGGAGGAGTCGCCCCACCTCCTGCGCCAGGGCGGCAAGGTCATCCTCGACGCGTGCCGATTCGCCCAGGTCGGCACGTGGAGCGGCGAGCTGCGGGTCGAGGGCGACACGTTCATCGTCGACCCCGAGACCTGGGTCGGCACCCGGGACCGGTCGTGGGGCATCCGCGGCAGCGGCGAGCCGGAGCCCCCGGGCCGGGCCGCGGCTGAGCCCGATCCCCGCTTCGGCTTCTGGTGGATGTACATCCCCGTGCGCTTCGACGACTTCGGGCTGATCTTGATCGCCCAGGAGGACGGCGACGGTCACCGCACCCTGAACGACGCCATCCGCGTGTGGCCCGAGGGCAGCGGCCGGGAGCCGGAGAACCTCGGCTTCCCCGAGTACGAGGTGCGCTACGCGACGGGCACCCGCATCCCCGAGTCGTGCCGGGTGACGGTCGCCGACCTCGAGATCGAGGTCGAGTCCCTCGGCTACGTGGTGCTCCATGCCGGCTGCGGCTACGGGCCCGACCCGGCGTGGCGCCACGGCGTGTGGAAGGAGCGGGGCTGGGTCGACGGCGGCGTCGTCGACCTGAACGACCCGGCGGTGGCGCCGATGATCCCGTTCGGCGTCATCGACCACGTCGGCAAGGCGACGTGCGGGGGCCAGGTCGGGTGGGGGCTGTTCGAGCACGGCACGATCGGCCGCTACGAGCCGTCGGGCTTCACCGACTTCGGCTCGGTGGCGCCGTGAGCGAGCTTGCGAGCGAACCATTGTCACAGCGCGTTGTCTCGATGCGGAGCTTGCGGAGCATCGAGCGCTCACTGGTGCCCCATGCGCGCCGCGTATCCTGCGCCGCCACGGACGGGATGCTGCACCAGTGAGCTTCGACCTCGGCGAGGTCTCGGACCGGCTCGAGATCCACGACGTCCTGGCCCGCTACAGCTACGCCATCGACTTCCGCCGCTGGGCCGACCTCGACGCGATCTTCACGCCCGACGCGACGATCGACTACCGGGCCACCGGCGGGATCACCGGGAACCTGGCCGAGATCGAGGCGTTCCTCGACTCGTCGTTTGCCATGGTGAACCGGTCCCAGCACCTGATGGCCACGACCGTGATCGACTTCGAGCCGGACCGGGCGGCGGCGGCCACTCGCACGATGTGCCACAACCCGATGGTCTTCGCCGGCGCCGGCGGCATCGCCGACCCCGGTCGCCTCGCCGTGTTCGGCCTCTGGTACCACGACCGCTTCGTCCGCACCGCCGCCGGCTGGCGCATCGCCCAGCGCACCCAGGAGCAGGCCTACGCCTTCCTCCCCGACGGCACCCCCTTCCAGGTCCCCCAGTAGGCGGCCCCGTCCTGAGCGCACAAGAGGTGAACGGCAAGGTCAAGGTCAAGGGCGCGACGGAGGTGGCGCTGCTCGACTCGAGCGTCTGCCGTGCCGCCACCCTGCTCGACTGGTGTGCAGCAGCCGGACGATTCGGTCCGGTTCCTGCACACCAGTCACTACGCCGCCAACTGGTGTGCAGCAGCCGGACGATTCGGTCCGGTTCCTGCACACCAGTCACCACGCCAGTTGCGAAACCGTCAAGCAGTCAGGAAGGGCGGGCGGCGAGGGCTTGGGAGACGGCGGCGGCGTCGGGGGCGCAGCCGAGGTGCGTGGCGACGGCGCGGAGGAGGTTCTCGCCGGCGGCGCGAACCGCCGGGTCGGCGGCCAGGGCGGCCATCCCCTGGCCTTGCCCGGGGGTGAGCGCCTGCTGCATGAACAGCGCCGCCGGCGCATACAGCTGGTCGACGTCGGCCCGCAGCTCCGGTGGTGCGCTGGCGCGGAGCTCCTCGAGGCGGCGCTCGCACACGGCCCACACCCGCGCCGGCTCGTGACGGCCGAGCACCGTCACCACCGCCATCCCCTTCAGCGTCTGGCTCAGCAGCCCGTAGAAGTCGGTGCCGCCGGGGCCGAGCAGCGCGTCGGGCGGGTTGTCGGGCCCGAAGTGTTGGGCCAGCAGCAGCGCGGCGTACTCCCGGGCCGCAGCGGGGTCGGTCTGAGCCCGGTAGCCGGCCCGCAGCATCGCGGCGGCGCTGCCGACGTCGGCCAGCGACACCGAGGTGCGCAGCTCGCGGACCACGCCGTGGGCGGCCCGGTCGGACAGCCCGAAGGCGGTGGCGTAGGCGAGGTAGCGGTCCCAGACGGCGACGGCGCCGGCGTCGCGGTCGTCGAAGGCGCCCTGGTCCTCGAGGAAGCGGCGCACGCCGAGCCAGCGGGTGCCGGCGGCCCGGCCGGCGTCGGTCAGGTGCAGGTGCCGGCCCCGCACGGCGACGATGATCCCGGCGAGGAGCAGGCCGACCCAGAGGAACGGCAGCACGATCCACAGCGGCGGCACGATCACGAAGAAGCCGACGGTGACGATGCCGGCGAGGACCATCAGCGGCCCGCCGAGCGAGGCGGTCGACGGCTGGGCCACGAGGCCTCGGCTGGTGGCGTCGGCGGCCACGCCGGTGCGGAACTGGGCCCACGTGCGCACCGACCCGGGGCCGAGCGCCCGGCCCAGCGCCTCGACGCTCGCCGTGCCCTCGACGGGGTCGGTCGCGGTGGCGACGGCGGCCAGCACGGCGCCCTCGTAGGGGGTGACGGCCTCGCCCGAACGGGTTCGGGGCCGCAGCAGGTGGTGCTCGGGCGAGACCTGGATCACCTCGAGGTGACTGCGTGCGGCGAGGTCGAGGAGGGTGGCGGCGAGGGCGTCGTCGGTGAGCTCGAGGCGGTGGACGAGCAGGTTGACCACGGCCGGCGGCTCGGCGCCGAGCTCCATCGTCGCCGGCCCGGCGTCGCCGAGCTCCTGGCCCCGCGACGACCGGTGCCGGTGCACCGTGTTCCACACCAGCCAGGCCACGACCCCGAAGGCCATGATCCCGAGGCCGATGACGACGTTCAGCGCCATCGCGCGCTCAGCGTCCGAGGGCGAGCGGCAGGGCCTTGAGCCCGTTGTTGAGGTTCGACCGCACCCGGCGGGCTGCGCCGGTCCGCTCGATGCGGCCGAACGTCGACAGGAGCTCGTCGAAGAAGACGCGGCCCTCGAGCCGGGCCAGGCGGGCGCCGAGGCAGAAGTGGCCGCCGATGCCGAAGCTCAGGTGGGGGTTCGGGTCGCGACGGATGTCGAAGCGGTGCGGCTCGGCGAACACCGCGTCGTCGCGGTTCGCCGACGTGTAGAGCATCGCCACCTTGTCGCCCCCCGCGATCGCCGTCCCGTGGAGGACGGTGTCGGTCGTGGCCGTGCGCCGGAAGTAGTGGAGCGGGTTGGCGAACCGCAGGATCTCCTCCACGGCGGCGCCGAGCCCGGACCGGTCGGCCCGCAGCGCCTCGAGCTGGTCGGGGTGGTCGAGCAGCGCATCGAGACCCGACGACAGCATCGTGCGGGTGGTGTCGTTGCCCGCCGTCACGAGCTGCACGCAGAAGCTGCCGACGCTCACGTCGTCCATCGGCGCCCCGTCGACCTCGGTGGCGAGGATCAGGGCGAAGAGGTCCTCGCGCGTCCCGGGCTCGGCCCGCCGGGCGGCGGCGAGCTCGATGAAGTACATCGCCATCTCGACCGACGCGCTCATCGTGTCGTCCACGCCCCCGCCCACCTCCCCGGTGACGCCCCCGCCCACCTCCCCGGTGGCATCCGCTCCGGCGACGTCGGGATCCTGGCCCGCGGTTTGCCGCTCGGCCCAGCGGTGGAGCCGAGGCCAGTCCTCGGCGGGCAGGCCCATCAGCTCGCCCACGACCTGCGAGGGCAGGTGGGCGGCGACGTCGTGCACGAAGTCGACGTCGCCCCGCTCGGCCGCTTCGGCGAGCACCCGGCGGCTGATGGCGCGGATGCGCTCCTCCATCTCGCCGATGACCCTGGCCCCGAACGTGGGCGCCAGCGGTTGGCGGTGGCGGGCGTGGACCGGCGGGTCCATGGCCAGGAGCATGTGGCGCATCATCTCGAGCGACTCCGGGCTGAGGTCCTCGAGCACGACGCCGCCGAGCGAGGCCGAGTAGACGCCGGGGTGCCGGGCCACCTCGACGACGTCGGCGTGGCGCAGCACGGCCCAGTAGCCGCCGCCCTCGGGCATGTCCTGCCAGTGCACCGGGTCGGTGCGCCGCAGCTCCTCGAGCTCGTCGTGGGGGACGCCGTCCACCCACGAGTTCGGCGAGTACAGGTCGACGCCCACCGCGCCGGACCCTATGCGGCGGCGGATCGGGCCGCGGCGAGTGCGTCGATGGCGGCGCCGGCGTCGTGCAGGTCCGGGGCGCAGAAGACCTTGAGCGGGAGCTGCACGTCGGTGGCGCCGGCGGCCTCGTACGCCGGCAGAGCAGCCATCGTCGCCACCGGATCGGCCCGGCCGTCCTCGTCGCGCACCACGGGGAGGGCGGCGTGCACGGTGAAGGTCGACGGGTCGCGGCCCGCGGCCTCGAACGCGGCGGTGAGGGTGGCGGCGCCGGCGGCGACGTCGTCGACGGTGGAGCCCATGATCGGGATCCACCCGTCGCCGAGCGTCACGATCCGGTCGAGGTTCCGCCGCGTCAGCGTGCCGCTGAACCACACCGGCAGCCGGGGCTGCACCGGGGCCGGCCGGCACCACACGTCGTGGAACGACACCGTCGCCGACTCGAACGACGCCGGCGCGTCCTCCCACAGCTTCCGACAGGCGGCGATGGTGTCGGTCAGCACCCGGCCCCTCGCGTCGTGGTCGACGCCGAGCGCCTCGAGCTCCGCACGGTGCCAGCCGGTACCGACGCCGAGGTCGAGCCGGCCGCCGGACAGCACGTCGAGCGTGGCGGTCTCCTTGGCCAGGAGCGGCGCCGGGCGCAGGGGGGCGATGAGGATCCCGGTCGCCAACCGGATCCGCTCGGTGGCGGCCGCGATCGCGGTCAGCAGCGTGAGCGGCGCCAGCCAGTCCGCGTCCGGGCCGGTGGGGAAGCGGCCCCACGGGTAGGTGTCGACGTCGGCGCCGAGCACGACGTGGTCGACCACGACGAGGCGGTCGATGCCCGCGGCATCGGCGTGGCGGGCGACGTCCAGCAGCCCCCGCCAGCCCCCGGCCGGCGGCTCGCCGAACATCGGCAGACCGAGCCCGAGCCTCATGACGCCTCGACCGCGTTCTCGACCTGCCAGAGCTGGTGGCACTGCCGCGACGCGAGCCGCCAGGCGCCGTCCTCGAGGCGGAAGCCGTCGATGTAGCGCAGCCCGATCTGGCGGTTCCACGCCGGGCCGCCGTCGACGGGTCCGATGTGGTGACCCACCCCCGACGTCACGCCCACCGCGAGGCGCCCGTCGTCACGCAGCGCAACGCGGTGCGAGCCGACGACGTGGACCGTGTGCCGGTAGCGCGACCGCAGCGTGTCGATGAGCCGGGGCATGTCGTCGACGCCGTCGTAGTGCCCGGTCTGCTCCCCGCCCCGGTGGATCGTGAGCTCGGCGTCGGCCGTCCACAGCGACCGGAACAGCTCGGCGTCGAGGGTGTCGGCGGCCACGGCGTAGCCCTCGACGAGGGCGCGGATCTCGGCGGCGGCCTGGGGATCGCTCACCGGGGATCGAACCACAGCTCGTTCACGCCGCCGCCGGTGTAGTCGATGGTGAGCTCCTCGTCGACCGCGATGGCGCGCCGGGCCACCAGCACGAGGGCGTCGATCGTGTCGTGGGCCTCGTAGTCGCAGCTGGGGTCGGCGGCGTGGTTGTAGAGGCTGGCGTGGCCCAGGCCCACCGCCGCGTCGCCGTCGTCACCCCAGCCGTACCAGTGGTCGCGGAGGGCGGTGCCGTTGAGCGCCTCGATCTCGTCGGCCTCGACCACCAGCACGGGCGCGACCTCCACGACCTCGCCCGCGGCGATCGGTTCGGCGGCGAACACGCCGCGGCCGCCGTACGGGGACGGCGCGACGTAGGTGCGGGTGGTCGACGCGATCTCGTCGGTGGGTGGGGGTGGCACGGCCGAGAACCTACGATGTCGGGCCAGGTGCGCCGGGAAGCCTGGTCGGCAGTCCCTCTTTGCCGACCCCGGAGACGTCTCGTGCAGCCCGAACCCCCCACCTGGCTCGGCAGCGACCGCCTGCTGGCGCGCGTCGTCGGCCGGCCGGTGACACGCTTCCTGCACATCGAGGCCGGCGGCGGCCTGGTGCTGCTGGCGGCGACCGTGGCCGCCCTCGTGTGGGCGAACTCGCCCTGGTCGCAGAGCTACGTCGACCTGTGGCACACCTCGATCTCGGTCACCGTGGGCTCGCACACCATCAGCGAGGACCTCCGGCACTGGGTCAACGACGGCCTCATGGCGGTGTTCTTCTTCGTCGTCGGCCTCGAGATCAAGCGCGAGCTCGTGGTGGGGCAGCTGGCATCGTTCCGCGACGCCGCGGTCCCCGTCGTGGCTGCGATCGGCGGGATGGTCGTTCCCGCCGCCATCTACCTCGCCTTCAACTCCGGGGGCCCCGGCGCAGCCGGGTGGGGCATCCCGATGGCCACCGACATCGCCTTCGCACTCGGCGTGCTCGCGCTGCTCGGCAGTCGCGTGCCACCGGCGCTGAAGATCCTTCTCCTCGGCCTCGCCATCGTCGACGACATCGGGGCCATCGTCGTGATCGCCATCTTCTACACCGAGCAGCTCGCGCTCGGCGCGCTGGCCGTGGCCCTGGGTGGCCTGGCCCTGGTGGTGATCCTGCGCCGGGCCGGTGTCTGGTACCCGCCGCTCTACGGCGCCGTCGGCGTCGTGGTGTGGGTCGCCACGCTCGAGTCCGGCATCCACGCCACGCTGGCCGGCGTCGCCCTCGGGCTGCTGACACCGGCGCGACCGCTCATGAGCGACCTCGACGCCGATCGCATCGCCCACGAGCTGTCACCGGATGCCGAGGTCACAGCCACGGAGGTCAAGGAGATCTCCTTCCGGCTGCGCGCTTCCGTGTCGGTGGCCGAACGGCTGGAGGAGGGCCTGCACCCCTGGGCGAGCTACTTCTGCGTCCCCATGTTCGCCCTGGCGAACGCCGGCCTCGTGATCTCCAGCGACGCGGTCTCCGACGCCGTCGGATCGAGCCTCGCCATCGGCGTGTTCCTCGGCCTCGTGGTCGGCAAGCTGGTCGGGGTCACCCTGGCCACCTGGCTCGCGGTCCGCTTCGGCCTCGGCCGCCTCCCCGAGGGCGTCGCCTGGCGCGACATCGTGGGCATGGCCGCGCTCGCGGGCATCGGGTTCACGGTGTCGCTGTTCATCGGCGGCCTGGCGTTCTCGGACCCGTTGCTGGTCGACCAGGCCAAGATGGGCGTGCTGGCCGCCTCGGTGGTCGCCGCCGCCGTCGGCGTGCTGCTGCTGCGCTCTCCGCGCCACGAGCCGGGCGGGCCGCCACCGGTAGCTGACACTGGCGTCAGGTAGGTTCCGCTGGTGCCTGCCGCCCGGGAAGCCGTCATCGTCGACGCCGTCCGCACGCCGGTCGGCAAGCGCCAGGGGGCCCTGTCGGGCTGGCATCCGACGGACCTCCTCGCCCACACGCTGTCGGCCCTCGTCGACCGCAGCGGCATCGACCCCGAGCGCATCGACGACGTCGTCGGCGGGTGCGTCACCCAGGTCGGCGAGCAGGGCTGCAACGTGATCCGCAACTCGTGGGTGGCGGCGGGCCTGCCCCAGTCGGTGCCCGCCACCTCGGTCGACCGCCAGTGCGGATCGTCGCAGCAGGCACTGCACTTCGCGGCGCAGGGCGTGATCGCCGGCAGCTACGACCTCGCCATCGCCTGCGGCGTGGAGTCGATGACCCGGGCGCCGATGGCCTCGAACGCCAGCGGGGGCCTGGGGCCGTTCAGCCCCGGCTTCATGGCCGCCTGCGACGGGCAGCTGAAGACGCAGTTCGAGGTGGCGCAGATCCTGGCGGCGCGCTACGGCATCGACCGGGAGGCCATGGACGAGCTCGCCCTCGAGTCGCACCGCCGGGCCGCCTCCACGACCGACGCCGGCGGCTTCGAGGCCGAGATCGTCCCTGTGCCGGTGCGCGACCCCGACGGCGCCGAGACCGGGGCGCTCCTCACGGCCGACGAGGGCATCCGCCGGGAGACGTCGCTCGAGAAGCTCGCCGCCCTGGGCTCGGCGGCGTCCTGGGACCCCGCCCTCGCCCCCGACATCACGGCCGGCAACAGCTCGCAGATGTCCGATGGCGCCGCCGCCGTGTTGGTCGCCGACCGGGCGACGGCCGAGGCCCTCGGCCTGACGATCCGGGCCCGCTTCCACGCCATGACCGTCGCCGGCGACGACGCCGTCCTCGTGCTGTCGGCCCCGAACCCCGCGACCCGGCGCCTCCTCGAGCGCACGGGCATGTCGGTCGACGACTTCGACGCCATCGAGTGCAACGAGGCGTTCGCCGCCATCGCCCTCATGTGGGCGTCCGAGTTCCTTCCCGACGGCGACCGCAGCCGCCTCAATCCGCGGGGCGGCGCCATCGCCCTCGGCCACCCGCTGGGCGCCAGCGGGGTCCGGCTGATGACCACGCTGCTGGGTCAGCTCGAGGCCACCGGCGGCCGCTACGGCTTCCAGACGATGTGCGAGGGCGGGGGCATGGCCAACGCCACGGTCATCGAGCGGCTCCCCTGAGGACGGAGCCGGCGAAGGTCGTCGGCTCGCCGGCCTGTAGGTGCCAAGCTGCTGGGACGATGACCGATCGCAACGTCCTCGGTGGCGAGCTCGAGCCGTGCGGCACCGATCCGGTGACCGGCTTCTACCGCGACGGGTGCTGCACGACGGGGCCCGAGGACCGGGGCAGCCACACGATCTGCGCGGTGGTGAGCGCCGAGTTCCTCGACCACCAGAAGCGGATCGGCAACGACCTCAGCACGCCCCGGCCCGAGTACGGCTTCCCGGGCCTGAACCCGGGCGACCGGTGGTGCGTCACCGCGGTCAACTGGCTCCGGGCCCACCGCGACGGGTCGGCGGCGCCGGTCGTGCTGGCGAGCACCCACGAGCGGGCCCTCGACATCGTGCCGCTCGACGCGCTGCGGCAGCACACGGTCGACGTGCCGGCCGACCTGAGCTCGCTCGACGACAGCCCGGGCTGACCTGCGGGTCAGCGGCGGGGGAGCTTGATCGCCTTGTCGGCGATGATGTTCTTCTGCACCTCGGTGGTGCCGGCACCGATCGACGTGTAGCGCTGGAAGACGTAGAGGCGGTTCCAGCTCCCGCCGTCGATCGCGTCGGGACCGCCCTTCGACAGCACCGCGCCGGGCCCGAGCAGGTCGCAGGCGAGCTCGGCCAGCGTCTGCGCGAGGTGGCTCCACTGGAGCTTGGCCAGCGGCACCTCGGGCCAGTTCGGCTCGCCCTTCAGGATCTTGGAGAGGGCCCGGTAGTTGAGCAGCCGGGTGTACTCGATGTCGGTGTGGGCCCGGGCGATGCGCTCCCGCAGGCCGGGGTCGCGCAGGGCGTCGGGGTTCTCCGAGCGGGCCAGGCTCACCATCGAGTCGAGGTCGGCCTTCATGGTGATGGCCAGGCCGGCCGTGCCCACCCGCTCGTGGCCCAGCGTCCCCATCGCCACCTGCCACCCGGCGCCCTCGTCGCCCAGCCGCGAGGTGGCCGGCACGCGGGCGTCGGTGAAGAACACCTCGCAGAACATGTCCTCGCCGGTGATGTCGCGGATCGGCCGGCACTCGATGCCCGTGGTCTCGAGGTCGAGGATCATCGCCGTGATGCCCTCGTGCTTCGCGCCCCGCTCGATGGCGGTCGGATCGGTGCGGACGAGGAACAGGCCCCAGCGGGCGATCTGGGCCGACGTGATCCAGATCTTCTGGCCGTTCAGCACGTAGTCGTCGCCGTCGCGGATGGCGAGCGTGCGCAGGTTCGCCAGATCGCTCCCTGCCTGCGGCTCGGTGAAGCCCTGGCACCAGTGGTCGACGGCGTCGAGGATGTTCGGCACCCACTGCGCCTTCTGCTCCTCCGTGCCCCAGCGGATGATCATGGGCCCGATCTGCCACAGCCCGTTGGCGTTGTAGATGCCCGGCGTGCGGGCCCGGGCCATCTCCTCGGAGTAGACGACGTTCTGGGTGATCGTGGCCTCGCGGCCGCCCCACTCCTTGGGCCAGTTGATCGCCGCCCACCGGCCTTCGTGCAGGGTGCGCTGCCACGCCCGCCGGCGCTCCATGGCGCCCATGATCCCGTGCTCGCCGCCGCCGCCCCCGTCGTCGAGGTCCTCGCGCTCGCCCCACTCCGCCAGGAACTTCGGGAGCCGGTCGTCGAGCCAGCCGCGGAGCTCGTCGCGGAACGCCTCGTCCTCCGGCGCCAGTGCGAAGTCCACGGGGCGGAACCTAACATGACACGAGCGTCAGATTCGGAGGGGGCGGAGTGGACTTCACGTTCGGGGCGGAGCAGGAGGAGCTGCGCGGCGCGGTGCGCGGGTGGCTGGGCCGCCACGCGCCGATCGGGCACCTCCAGGCCATGGAGGACGACCCCGTCGGCACCACCGACGAGCAGTGGGGCGAGCTGGTGGGCCTCGGCTGGACAAGCCTCCTCGTGCCCGAGGCGAACGGCGGCGGCGGCGGCGGGCTGGTCGACGTCGTGCCCGTGCTCGAGGAGGTCGGGCGGGTCCCGTACCCGGGGCCGTTCACCTCGTCGGCCGTCTTCGCCGCGCTCGCGGCTCGCGCCCTCGGCCTCGACGACCAGCTGTCGTCGCTGGCCGCCGGCACCACCCGGGGCACCATCGCCCTCGATGAGCTGGGCCACGGCGATCCCGTCGACCGCGTCCGCACGCGAGCCACCCGGCGGCACGGGCGGTGGCAGCTCTCGGGCCTCAAGCCGGTCGTGCCCGACGGCGCCAGCGCCGACTGGGCGCTCGTCGTGGCCCGCACCCAAGCCGGCCTCGGCACGTTCCTCGTCGAGGGGCCGGCCGCCGAGGCGGTGCCCGCCTGGGACCCGTTCCGCAAGCTGGGCCGGCTCGCCCTCGACGACCGCCCGGGCACGCCGGTCGGGCCCGACGGCGACCACACCGCCATCTGGCGCCGCATCGCCGACGACTGCGCGGTGGCCGTGTGCGCCGAGCTCATCGGATCGATGGAGCGGGCCCACGACCTCGCCGTGAGCTACGCCAAGGACCGGGTGCAGTTCGACCGGCCGATCGCCACGTTCCAGGTGATCAAGCACAAGCTCGCCGACATGCTCCACCGCCTCGAGCTCTCGCGCGTCGGCACGCACTACGCGGCCTGGGCGTCGGACGCCGAGGCCCCGGACCGCGAACGGGCCGCGGCGATGGCCAAGGCGTTCGTCGCCGAGTCGGCCGTGGCGGTGAGCAGCGAGTGCATCCAGGTGCACGGCGGCATCGGGTTCAGCTGGGAGTGCCAGGCCCACCTCCACTACCGCAAGGCCAAGCAGGCCGATCTGCTGCTCGGCTACCAGGGTTGGCAGCGCCAGCGCCTCGCTGCCCTCGTGCTGTCGGCCTCGTAGCCTCCCTTGGCGCCCACCCGCCGAGCCGTGCTC
>JACDCH010000561.1 GCA_013694495.1 Acidimicrobiia bacterium
GAGCTCCACCGGCGCGTCGGCCGACAGCCGGGGCTCCCACGACGCGCCGTTGGCGAGGTCGCCGGGCGCATTCGACTCGACGGAGCCGGGGAGGCGCACGGCCACCCGGAACCGGAACACCTCGTCGATGGTCTCGCCCAGGCGGGCCTCGATGGCGGACACGTCCTCGCCCAGCGGTTCGCCGTCGAGGGCGTCGCCCAGCGCCTGGTCGCCGAACTGCTCGAGCCCTCCGGTGAAGTCGATCGTCCCGGCGAACCCGAAGCGGGTGCGGGCGAAGGCCCGTTCCCGGGTGACGGCGAACCCGCGGAACGGCCCCGTCTCACCGTTGATCTCGGCCAGCACCCGTCCGGCCTCCTCGGGCGTGGCGAACGGCTTCGTCGCCCGGATCCAGGTGAGGCCGTCGGCCTCGAGGGCGGGGCCGGTGACGGTCCAGCCCGTCGCGAGGAGGTCATCGAGGCGGAGCTCCTCGGCCAGGCCCGGCACGCGGGCCGTGGCATCGGCGTCGAGGGCCACCGCCACACCCACGACGCCCGACCCGTCGTCGGTGACGTCGACGGTGACCTCGGTGCGGATCCGGCAGGCGGAGGCGGCGAGGACGACGAGGGCGAGGAGCAGCGCCCGGACCGCGACGCGGCGCGGCCGTCCGTCACCCATCGATCACGACGCCCCGTGGCGGGCGCAGCCCGCCGTCATGTGGTCTTGACGATGAGCATCGAGCAGGGCAGCTGGTGCGTGACCTTGTTCGGCACCGAGCCGAGGCGCAGGAAGCGGGAGACACCGGTCATGCCCCGGTTGCCCATGACCATCAGGTCGTAACCCCCGGAGCGGGCCGTGTCGACGAGGGCCGCGACGGCGTCGGCGTCGACCACCAGCGTGTCGATCGTGACGCCGGAGCCGGCGTGGGCGGCAGCAGCCGCCTCGACCGCGGCGCCGGCCTTGTCGGGCCGCCCGGCCGACAGGATCGTGAGGGCCGCACCCGACGAGCGGGCCACCTCGACGGACCGTTCGACGGCCTTGGCCGCTGTGCGAGAGCCGTCGGTCCCCACCAGGATCTTGCGGTACATAGGGTGCTGGACGGTAGTCCACGCCACGCACGAGGCCCCCGCCGGAGCGGGGGCCTCGGGACGCTGCGGAGCGGTGGAGCGCTACTCCACCACAGGGTCGGCACCGGGGGCGCCGGGGGCGCCGACCGGCTCGGCCGGCGGGGGCGCGGCGCCCTCGACGGCCTTGAACGTGAGGCGCTTCTCGCCCTTGGTCGAGTCGGGGTCGTCCTCGACGTCGACGATGACCACCTGACCGGCCCGGAACTCCTTGTACAGGAGCCGCTCGGACAGCGGGTCCTCGACCATGCGCTGGATGGCTCGGCGCAACGGCCGGGCCCCCAGCGTCGGGTCGTAGCCGCGGTCGGCGAGGAGCAGCTTCGACTCCGGCGTGAGCTCCAGGCCGAGGCCCTGGCTCTCGAGCTGGACCCGCACCCGCTTGATCATCAGGTCGACGATCTGGGTGACCTCTGCCTTCGACAGCTCGTGGAAGACGATGACCTCGTCGATGCGGTTCAGGAACTCGGGCCGGAAGTGCTGCTTCAGCGCGTCGTTGACCTTCTCCTTCATCCGCTCGTAGGAGATGGCCTCGTCGGACTTGCCGAAGCCGACCGCCGCCTTTCGCAGGTCGGCGGTGCCGAGGTTGGAGGTCATGATCAGCACGGTGTTGCGGAAGTCGACCGACCGGCCCTGGGCGTCGGTGAGGCGCCCCTCCTCCAGGATCTGGAGGAGCGTGTTGAACACGTCGGGGTGGGCCTTCTCGATCTCGTCGAACAGCACCACGCTGAACGGCTTGCGCCGGACGGCCTCGGTGAGCTGGCCGCCCTCCTCGTAGCCGACGTAGCCGGGGGGTGAGCCCACGAGCCGGCTGACGGTGTGCTTTTCCATGTACTCGGACATGTCGAGGGCGATGAGCGCCTGCTCGTCGCCGAACAGGAACTCGGCGAGGGTCTTGGCCAGCTCGGTCTTCCCGACGCCCGACGGGCCCAGGAAGATGAACGAACCGGACGGGCGCTTCGGGTCCTTGAGGCCGGCCCGCGTGCGGCGTATGGCCTGGGAGACGGCCTTGATGGAGTCCTGCTGGCCGATGACCCGCTTGTGGAGCTCGTCCTCCATCTTGAGGAGCTTCTGGGTCTCCTCCTCGGTGAGCTTGTAGACGGGGATGCCCGTCCACACCGAGAGGACCTCGGCGATGGCTTCCTCGTCGACCTCGTCGAAGAGGTCGACACCGGACGCCTTGACCTCGGCCTCCATCTCCTCCTTCTTGCCGAGGAGCTCCTTCTCCTTGTCGCGCAGCTTGCCCGCCTCTTCGAAGCGCTGGGCCTCGACGGCTTCCTTCTTCTGCTGCTGGACGGCGGAGATCTCGTTCTCGAGCTCCTTGAAGTCGGGCGGGACCTCCATGCGCTTGATGCGCAGGCGGGAGCCGGCCTCGTCGATGAGGTCGATGGCCTTGTCCGGGAGGTGCCGGTCGCTGATGTAGCGGTCGGCGAGGTTGGCCGCGGCCACGAGGGCCTGGTCGGTGATCGTGACCCGGTGGTGCGCCTCGTAGCGGTCGCGAAGGCCCTTGAGGATCTCGATCGTGTGGGCCACGGTGGGCTCGTCGACCACGATCTTCTGGAAGCGCCGCTCGAGGGCGGCGTCTTTCTCGAGGTGCTTGCGGTACTCGTCGAGGGTGGTGGCGCCGATGGTCTGCAGCTCGCCCCGAGCCAGCATCGGCTTCAGGATCGACGCCGCGTCGATGGCGCCCTCGGCCGCACCGGCGCCCACGAGGGTGTGGAGCTCGTCGATGAACAGGATGATGTCGCCGCGGGTGCGGATCTCCTTGAGGACCTTCTTGAGGCGCTCCTCGAAGTCGCCCCGGTAGCGGGACCCGGCCACGAGGGCGCCGAGGTCGAGCGTGTAGAGCTGCTTGCCCTTCAACGTCTCGGGCACGGCGTTGGCGGCGATGGACTGGGCGAGGCCTTCGACGATGGCCGTCTTGC
>JACDCH010000566.1 GCA_013694495.1 Acidimicrobiia bacterium
GCTCCCGCCTCGCCGACCTGTTGGTCGACGACCTGCTCGCCGCCTGGGGCGCCGACCGGGGCGACCTCGACGCGGCCCGGCGCCGCATCGACGCCGTCGCCGCCCGGGCGCCGCTGGCGGGCCCCACCACCACGAAGGAGCGCACTTGAACGCCACCTGGATCCCGTTGCTCGTCGCCGGCTGGTTCGCCTGGACGCTGGGCGAGTACGTGCTGCACCGCTTCGCGATGCACGCGTTGAAGGGCAAGGGCCTCGCGTCGCGTGAGCACCTCACCCACCACGCCCAGCGCGACTCGGTGCTCGAGAAGTGGGCCCTGTCGTGGGCCGGCGTCGTCGTCGTCGGCATCGCCCTCGGCGTCGTCATCCACCCGGCCGTCGGCATCGGCTGGGTCGGCGGCTACGGCTTCTACGACCTCCAGCACTACCGGGCCCACCGCCGGGCGCCCCGCACCCGCTACCAGCGCTGGCTGCGCCGCCACCACTTCCACCACCACTTCGGGCACCCGATGGAGAACCACGGCGTCACGTGGTCGCTGTGGGACCACGTCTTCGGCACCTACCGCGATCCCGGCGTCGTGCGGGTGCCCCGGCGCATGGCCATGGTGTGGTTGCTCGACGACGACGGCGCCGTCCGCCCCGAGCACGCCGGCGACTACGAGGTCGTCGGCCGGGCTCCTGCCTCCGACGCCCAGGCGGCGATCGACCGGGCCCGGGCCTTCGCCAACCAGGCCCCCGTCCTCACCTGAGTTTCGAGCTCACTCGTTCGGCTGCTGTCGCATCCCCCCGCCACCCCTCCGATCCTCGAATCGGGGGCAGCTATCGACACATGGACGCGACGGCTGCCCCCGATTGGGAGGGTTGGGGCGGGTTGGGGAGGTCGAGCACGGGGCCGCAGGGCCCGTCGGCGGCCCCTACGGTCGCCGTCATGCCCGCTCCCGACCTGGCGACGTTGCTCGACCCGGAGCGCTGCGCCCTCGTCACGCAGGAGTGCCAGGTCGGCGTCATCGGCGGCGCCGCCGTGCTGCGGGACCTCGCCGAGGAGGCCGCCCGGGACGCGGTCCCGAACATGGCCCGTCTCGTCACCGCCGCCCGCGCCGCGTCGGTGCCGGTCGTCCACTGCCTCGCCGTCCGTCGCGCCGACGACAAGGGCTCGAACACGAACGCCCGGCTGTTCGGCGCCACCCGCAAGCTCGGCATCCGCATCGAGCCCGGCAGCCCGGAGGCGGCCCTGCTGCCCGAGCTCGGCCCGGAGCCCGACGACCTCGTGCTGCAGCGCTACCACGGCCTCGGGCCGATGGGCGGCACCGACCTCGACCCCGTGCTGCGTAACCTCGGCGTCGAGGTGATCGTCGGCGTCGGCGTGTCGGTGAACGTCGCCATGACGAACTTCGTGATGGACGCCGTGAACGCCGGCTACGTGTTCGTGCTGGCGCGCGACGCCGTGGCCGGCGTGCCGCGGGCCTACGCCGACGCCGTGATCGACAACACCCTGGCCCTCCTGGCGACGGTGACCACCACCGACCTCGTCGTCGACGCCTGGAACGGCGTCGCTCCGTAGCGGCCCGGGCGCGTGGGGCGTGGCCTACGGTCGCGACGATGCCCGGGGCCGACGAGCACGAGGAGCCCAGGGCGGCCGACGGTCGCGTCCCGGGACGGCGAGGCCTGGCCACGCGGCAGCGGCTGCTCGAGTGCACGGCGGAGATGCTCGAGAGCAGCTCGTACCGCGACCTCAAGGTGATCGACATCGCCCGCGAGGCGGGCACGTCGCCGGCGACCTTCTACCAGTACTTCGCCGACGTCGAGGCGTCGATCCTCGTGCTCGCCGAGGACATGGCGCGGGACGCGCAACGTCTGCCGCTGCTCGTGCGGGGGGGGACGTGGCGGAGCAAGGCGGGCCTGGCCCGCGCCCTCGACCTCGTCGACGCCATGTTCGGGTTCTGGGACCAGTACCGACCGATCCTGCGGGTGGTCGACCTCAGCACCGAGGAAGGCGACCAGCGCTTCCGCCAGATCCGCAGCAAGCTGCTCGTCGCAGTCACCGACTCGCTCGCCGACGTGTTCCGCACCTTCCAGGAGGAGGGGCGCCACCCGCCCGAGATCGACGCCCGGGCCACGGCCGGTTCGCTCGTGTCGATGCTGGCCCACGTGGCCCAGCACCGGTACGGCTTCGAGTTCTGGGGCATCCGCACGGCCGACGTCCGAGCCACGATGAGCCGGCAGCTGTACTGGGGCATCACCGGTCAGAAGCCCCCACAGGTCCTGGGTTAGGGTGCGCCGGCCGACGGCGGGCGCTGGGGTGAGCAGGAGGTCCAGACCATGAGCGAGTTCCCCCCGGAGCAGCCCCCCGGGCCGCCCCAGCAGTACCCGCAGACGGGTGGCTTCGCGGCCCCGCCGCCGCCCCCGCCCACCCAGCAGCCGCCGCTCCCGCCGCAGCCGCCTCCGCCGCCGGCCGACCCGAATGCGGGCTACGCGTACCCACCCACGATGCAGCAGCCGGCCTACAACTACCCCCCGACGGCACCCGTGCCGCCGGTCGGGCCGCCCGCATCGCCCGTGTCGCCGTACGACCAGCCGGGCTCGAAGCGGAGCTCGGGCCCGCTCGTGCTCGTCGCCCTGCTCGCCCTGCTCATCGGTGGCGCCGCCGGCTACTTCATCGGCTCGTCGGGCGACGACGACACCGTGAACACCGAGAACGCGGCGGACTTCGAGGACCAGATCGACGAGCTCCAGTCGGCGAACGCCGACCTCGAATCCGAGCTCGAGGAGGCGCGGTCCACCATCGACGACCTCGAGGGTGGCGGCGGCGACGACGAGGAGACCACCACCACCGAGGCGGACGAGGAGGAGACCACCACCACCGAGGACGACGACGCGGAGCCGGCGGGCACGGCGGCCGAGGCCGTCGACGGCTTCTGCGGCCGGGTCGACGACATCGTCGCCGCCGTCGAGGGCGGCGCGTCGCTGCCCGAGCTCACCGACGACCTCGTGGCCCTGGGCGAGGACGCGAGCAGCCTCAGCGGCCTGACCGACATCACGCCCGAGGATTCGCAGCGCCTGCTGGAGTGCAGCAACGCGCTGTCCGACGCCGTGCTCGGCGCCCCGCCCGGCGGTTGAGCCACCGGCGCGACCGGGCCGACGGCAGCGGCTGCTGTTCATCCCGCCGTCGCCGTCCCGGAAGACGGCCTCGGTACCCTCCACGGACGACATGACCACCGACGCACCCTCCCGCCACCTCCAGTTCGACGCGGCCTTCAACGTCCGCGACCTGGGCGGCTACGCCCTGGCCGACGGCCGCACCACCGCCTGGCGCACCCTGTACCGGGGCGACGGCGTGCACCGCCTGCCGGCCGAGGCGTTCACCGAGCTCGGCATCCGCACGGTCCTCGACCTGCGCACCGAGCACGAGATCGGTGAGCGGGGCCGGGCCGAGGCCGACGGCATGGACTGGCACCACCTCCCGGTCATCCGGACCATCTGGGAGGCCTCGTGGCTCACCGACGAGATCGCCGCCGAGCGCTTCCTCGCCGATCGCTACCTCGTGATGCTGGCGGAGGGGGCCGAGTCGCTGGGCACGTCGCTGCGCCTCCTGGCCCGGCCCGAGCGCGTGCCCGCCCTGTTCCACTGCGCCGCCGGTAAGGACCGCACCGGCGTGCTCGCCGCCCTCGTGCTCAGCCTCCTCGGCGTCGACGACGACACGATCGCCACCGACTACGCCCTGTCGAGCCTGGGGATGCCCCGCCTGGTCGACTTCGTCCGTACGACGTACCCCGACCGGTACGACGCGATGGCCGACCAGCCCGCCGCCTTCCTCGACGCGCCGGAGGCGGCGATGCGCCTCTTCCTCGCCGACCTGCGTGAGCAGCACGGCTCCGTCGAGGGCTACGCCGGGTCGGTCGGCGTCGGGCCCGACGTCGTCGAGGCCCTGCGCGACAACCTCCTCGCCTGACAGGCGGAACCCTGCACCGGCCCGGCGGCGTTCTGTCGGCGATGATCGGGGACCTATGGCTCGCGTGCTGCTGATCGGCCTGGTCGTCGTCCTCGCCGCCGGCGGTTGGGCCGTCGCCGCCCGGGCGTGGGCGAGCGGCTCGCGCCGCGTGGTCGGCGACCCCCGACGCGCCATCGACGACCCCGCGGTGCACCGCAACCACCAGGCGATGGCCCGCTGGATCGACGCCCGGGTGGGCGACGACCTGGTGCGGCCCCTGCTTCCCGAGTCCGAGCAGCAGAAGGCCAAGGCGTTGCTCGCCGAGTTCTACGGCGACGACGGGTGAGCCCCGCCTCCGCCGCCCCGGGCGGCGCAAGCTGCTCGACGAGATCCCACCGACAAGGAGCCCAGGCATGGCGATGAGCAAGAAGGCGATCGGCGGCTTCGTCGGACTCGGCGGGATCGTGGTCGTGGTCCTCGTCCTGATCATCCTTTTCGCCGGGGCGTGGCGCTCCACGCCCGTCGACCACATCGGCCTGCACTACAGCGGCGGCCCCATCGAGGGGCAGCGGTTCCAGGGCGTCGTCGACCCGGGCAGCGGCTCGCGCTTCCTCGGCATCTCCGACACGCTCGTCCTACTGCCGGTGACCCAGCGCGACTACACCGCGTCGAACGCCGAGGGCGCCGACGGCGGCCCGATCGTGGCGCCGGCGCGCGGCGGCGTCGAGATGGAGTTCGAGGTGGCCGCCTACTTCACCCTCAACACCGGCGACGCAACCGTGCGGAGCTTCTACGAGCGGGTGTGCATCAAGTTCGACTGCACGACCGACGACGGGTGGGACGAGATGCTGCGGATCAACTTCCGGGGCCCGATCGAGCAGGCGATCCAGCAGAGCATCCGGGGCTTCACCGTCGACGAGCTGTACGCCGGCCAGGCCAGCGTGGCCCAGGGCGAACAGCCCGACGACTCGGGCGACGAGGCGGTCGCCATCCTCGAGCAGGTGCAGGAGCAGATCGCGGCCGACCTCAAGGAGAACATCAACACCGTCCTCGGTGGCGACTACTTCTGCGGCCCGACGTTCAACCGCACCGACCCCGACGTTTGCCCGGACTTCGAGTTCCAGATCACGGCTGCGGTGCCCACCAGCGACGCCGTGCGGGCCGCGTTCGCCGAGAACGCCGCCAGCCTGCAGGACATCATCACGGCCCAGAACCGGGCCCAGGCGACGGTGGCCGAGGCCGAAGGCCAGCGCGAGTCGCAGGAGGCCTTGAACAACCTGTACTCCGACCCGGCCTACATCGCCTACCTTGAGGCCCTCGCCATGCAGGCCTGCGCGGCGAACTCGAACTGCACGCTCGTCATCACCGACGGCGGCGCCGGCATCAACATCAACACCGGTTCGGCGGACGGCGGCACGCCGCCGGGCTGACGAGCTGCTCGGCTTCGTCGCCGACGACGAGCGGGCGCGGGGCAAGCCGTTCGACGACGGTGAACGGCGCATGGTGCAGGCCACGGCGCAGCGGGCGCTCGAGTACAACGCCCGGTGCCAGTGGAGCGACCAGGAGAAGGGGCTCGTGTCGGACCCCGATGACGGGTTCGTCGGCGCGTTGCGGGGCTGGCTCGACTCCGACCACCGGATCTGACGCGGCGTCAGAACGCCACTACCGTCCCGGGCGATGGACCTGCGGTACTCCGCCGAGGACGAGGCGTTCCGGGCCGAGGTCCGGGACTTCCTCGAGACCAGCCTGAGCGGCGAGTTCGCGGTGGTCCGGGGGCGGGGCGGACCGGGCGACGAGCACGCCCTGTTCGACGAGCGGCTGGCGTGGGAGCGCCACCTCGGCGCCCACGGCTGGACCTGCGTCGGCTGGCCCAAGGAGCACGGCGGCCGGGGCCTGTCGCTGCACCAGCAGGTCATCTACTTCGCCGAGTACGCCGCGGCTTGGGCCCCGGGCCGGGTCGGCCACATCGGCGAGACGCTCCTC
Source organism: Acidimicrobiia bacterium (assembly GCA_013694495.1). Taxonomy (GTDB): domain Bacteria; phylum Actinomycetota; class Acidimicrobiia; order Acidimicrobiales; family JACDCH01; genus JACDCH01. The sequence continues at coordinate 5,908 of JACDCH010000566.1, forward strand.
GGGCCAACGGTCATCGCCTTCGGGACCGCCGAGCAGCAGCAACGGTTCCTCCCCCCGATCGTGCGGGGCGAGGAGCTGTGGTGCCAGGGCTACAGCGAGCCCGAAGCCGGCTCCGATCTCGCCAACCTGCGCACGAAGGCGGTGCTCGACGAGGCGGCCGACGAGTGGGTCGTCGACGGCCAGAAGGTGTGGACGTCGCTGGCCCACTGGGCCGACTGGTGCTTCGTGCTGGCCCGCACCAACCCGGACGCCCCGAGGCACAAGGGCATCTCGTACCTGCTGGTGCCGATGCGCCAGCCGTCGATCGAGATCCGGCCCATCGTGCAGCTCACCGGCGACAGCGAGTTCAGCGAGGTGTTCTTCACCGGCGCCCGGGCGGCGGCGGGCGACGTCGTCGGCGGCGTCGACAACGGCTGGGCCGTGGCGATGGGCACGCTCGCCTTCGAGCGGGGCGTGTCGACGCTGGGCCAGAACCTGGCGTTCGCCTCGGAGCTCGAGGTGATCCTCGAGCAGGCGAGGGCCAAGGGCCGGCTGCGCGACCCGGCGCTACGCCAGCGCATCGCCGGCTTGTGGATCCGGCTGCAGCTGATGCGGCTCAACGCGCTGCGCGTGATGTCGTCGTCGGTGGACACGCCGCCGGCGGCGATGATCACGAAGCTGTTCTGGGCGACGCTGCACCGCGACCTCGGCGAGCTGGCCATCGACATCGTCGGCGCCGAGGGCGGTGGGGGAGAGCGTCACGGTGCTGTCGACGAACGCCTGCGCCGGCTGTTCCTCTACAGCCGGGCCAGCACGATCTACGGGGGGGCCAACCAGATCCAGCGCAACCTGATCGGCGAGCGCGCCCTCGGCCTGCCCAGGGAGCCCCGATGAATGGGTCTGTTCCGCCGCCGTACGTCGAGGGCCATGGCCTCCTGGCGGGAAAGGCCGTCGTCGTCACCGCCGCCGCCGGCACGGGTATCGGGTTCGCCACGGCCAAGCGCTGCATCGAGGAGGGCGCATCGGTGCTCGTCTCCGACGCCCACGAGCGCCGCCTCGCCGAGGCGGCCGAGACGTTGGGAGTTCCCTCGATCCCGTGCGACGTCACCGACGAGGCCGCCGTGCAGGCCCTCGTCGACGGCGCAGTGCGCGAGCTCGGCCGCATCGACGTGCTCGTGAACAACGCGGGCCTCGGCGGTACGGCCAACGTCGTCGACATGACCGACGAGCAGTGGTCGAAGGTGCTCGACATCACCCTCACCGGCACGTTCCGGATGACGCGGGCTGCCCTGGGCGTGTTCCAGATCCAGGGCCATGGCGTCATCGTGAACAACGCGTCGGTGCTCGGCTGGCGCGCCCAGGCCGGCCAGGCCCACTACGCCGCGGCCAAGGCCGGGGTCATGGCCCTCACCCGCTGCAGCGCCATCGAGGCGGCGCCGTTCGGGATCCGCATCAACGCCGTCGCCCCGTCGATCGCCATGCACCCGTTCCTGGCCAAGGTCACGACCGACGCCCTGCTCGACGAGCTCACCAGCCGGGAGGCGTTCGGGCGGGCGGCCGAGCCCTGGGAGGTGGCCAACGCCATCGTGTTCCTCGCCTCCGACTACAGCTCCTACCTCACCGGCGAGATCCTCAGCGTCAGCTCGCAGCACCCCTGAGCGGGAGGGTCAGCCGACCTGCTCGCGGCTGGTGTCGCAGACGTCGGGGTCGCCGCTGCGGTAGCCGGTGGTGAACCACTCGGTCCGCTGCTCGGCCGAGCCGTGGGTCCAGGTCTCCGGGTTGACGTCGACGCCGGACTGCTCCTGGATGCGGTCGTCGCCGACGGCCTCCGCCGCGCCGAGGCCCTCCTCGATGTCGCCGTCGCTGAGCTCGAGGTCGGCGTCGCCCTGCTCGAAAACCTGGTTGGCCCAGACGCCGGCGTAGCAGTCGGCCTGCAGCTCGATCCGGATCGAGTCCTCGTTCGAGCGGCCGCCGCCGCCCGAGGCGCCGAGCAGGTTCTGCACGTGGTGGCCCACCTCGTGGGCGATCACGTACGCCTGGGCGAAGTCGCCGGGGGCGCCGAAGCGGCTCGACAGGTCCTGGAAGAACTCGAAGTCGATGTAGGCCAGCCGGTCGGCCGGGCAGTAGAAGGGACCGACCGCAGAGGTGGCGCCGCCGCAGCCGGTCTGCACCGACCCGGTGAACAGCACGAGCGTGGTCGGCTCGTAGGTGAGCCCGTCGGCCGCGAACAGCTCGGTCCAGGTCTCCTGCAGATCGTTCATGACCGCTCGCATGAAGTCCTCGAGCTCGTCGTCGGCTGCGCCGCCGGTGCCGCCGGTCACGACTGCCCCGCCGCCACCCGCCGACGGACCGCCGAGCTGGCCCAGGATGTCGTCGAGGCCGACGCCGCCCCCTCCGCCGCCTCCGCCGCCGCTGGTGAGGGCGACGACGACGGCGATGATCACGCCGACGATGCCGCCGCCCGCGCCGATCGTGGCGCCGCGGGAGCGACCCCCTCGTCGGTCGTCGACGTAGCTGGAGCTCTGGCCGCGGCGGAACTTCATGGTCCGCCGACCGTACCCCGATGCCCCCGGACCCCGCCCTGGGCGCGAGGGTGGTGGCGTGCGCCTCTTCTCCCGCAAGCCCCGCGAGCGATCGAACAAGCAGGTGGGCGACCTGCGGGCCCGGGCGCGGGACCTCGATCTCGGGTGGGTGGAGGAGCTGGCCCGCGACGGTGGGGTCGCCTCGCACGAGGCGCCGCGTCCGGATGCGAAGCGGCGCCACGGCCGCCCGGGCTGACCCGCGTCAGGTGCTGAGCAGCACCGAGGAGCCGTGGCCGAAGAGGCCCTTGTTGGCCGTGATGCCCACCTTCGCCCCTTCCACCTGCCGGTCGCCGGCCTCGCCCCGCAGCTGCCAGACCACCTCGCACACCTGGGCGATGGCCTGGGCGGGGACGGCCTCCCCGAAGCAGGCCAGCCCGCCGCTGGGGTTGACGGGGATGCGGCCGCCGATGGCGGTGTCGCCGTTGCGGAGCAGCTTCTCGGCCTCGCCGACGGCGCACAGCCCGAGGTGCTCGTACCAGTCGAGCTCGAGGGCGGTGGCGAGGTCGTACACCTCGGCCACCGAGAGGTCCTCGGGCCCGATGCCCGCCTCCTCGTAGGCGACGTGGGCGATCGAGTCCATGAAGGTGCGGGGCGGCGGGGCCACGACGCCCGACGAGTCGGTGGCGAAGTTGGGCATCTCGATGACGGTGTTCGGGAACGATGGCGTCACCGTCGAGACGGCGCGGACGCGCACGGGCGAGGCGATGCCGAGCTCCCGGGCCTTGTGGGCCGATGTGAGCACGACCGCCGCGCCGCCGTCGGACGTGGCGCAGATGTCGAGCAGGTGCAGCGGGTCGGCGACCACTGGCGAGTCGAGCACCTCGGCGACCGTGACCTCCTTGCGGTAGCGGGCCCGCGGGTTGGCCATGCCGTGCTTCGAGTTCTTGACCTTGACCTGGGCGAAGTCCTCCGGCGCAGCGCCGTGGACATCGATGCGGCGACGGGCCATGAGGGCGAAGTAGGCGGGGTTGGTGGCGCCGAGGAGGCGGAAGCGGAGCCAGTCCGGGTCGTCCGGGCGGTCGCCGGCGTTGGGGGCGAGGAAGCCCTTCGGCGTCGTGTCAGCGCCGACGACGAGGGCGACGTCGCAGCGCCCGGCCAGGATCCGGTTGCGGGCGACGTCGATGGCCTGCGCGCCCGAGGCGCAGGCGCCGTAGCTGGTGGACACCTGGGCGCCGTTCCACCCCAGGGCCTGCGAGATCGACGAGCCGGCGACGTAGCCGGCGTAGCCGTTGCGGACGGTCTCGCCGCCGGCGACGTACTGCACGTCGGTCCACTCGACGCCGGCGTCGGCCAGCGCCTCGCGGGCGGCTTCGACGCCGTACTCCACGAAGTTGCGGCCCCATTTGCCCCACGCCGTCATGCCGGCGCCGGCGACCACGACGTCATCGGTCATCGGGGATCGGTCTCCACTTCCAGATCGTGTGCTCGGTGTCGTCGTCGGCGAAGAGGGTGTCGACGACGAGCTCGACCCGCCGGCCGACGTGGAGGTCGGCGACGGTCACGCCGTCGACGATCTGGCCCAGCACGACGAGGCCGTCGCCGTCGAGCTCGACGGCGGCGAGCGCGAACGGCACGTACGGGTCGGCGGTGGGAACGAAGGGCGGGGGCGGCTGGTAGCGGGCGTCGGTGTACGACCAGACCGTGCCGGTGGCCGAGAGGCGGGCGTCGATCAGCTCGGTGCCGGCGCAGCGCGGGTTCGGGCAGGCGAACGTCGACTTCGGGAACGACACCGTCCCGCACGTCGCGCAGCGCGACCCGACGAGCGCCGCGCCCCCCTCCTCGGTGAACCACCCCTCGGCCCCGAGCGCCGGGACCCTCGCCTTGCTCATGGCCGCCGAACGTAGCCGCCAGACCTGACGCCCCGTCAGAGAAGCCCGGCGTCTCGCTCCACCGCCCCACCACGACGAATCGGGGGCAGCAGTCGTCACATGCTGTCGATTGCTGCCCCCGATTGCGGGGGTGGTGGGGGTTGGCCGGGGTCAGGGTCGGCGGCGGTGGCGAGGTAGGGCGGGCGTTCGCCGCCCCCGTCGACGACGACGTTGGTGCCGCTGGCGTGGCGGAAAAGGGGACTGGCCATGGCGAGAACGGCGTCGGCCACCTCGGCGGGGTCGGCCATGTGACCGAGGGGCACGGTCGCGTGCACCCGGTCGGCCGCCTCGCCCTCGCCGTAGAACGCGGCCGTGTCGGCGGTGAGTACGAGGCCGGCGGTGACCATGTTGACCCGCACGTTGGGCGCCCACTCCATGGCCAGCGTCTGCGTGAGGCTCACGAGCCCGGCCTTCGCGGCGCCGTAGGCGGCGGTGTTGGGCGAGGGGCGCAGGCCCGACACGGAGCCGATGTTCACGATCACGCCGCCGTCGTCCTGCGTCTGCATGATGCGGTTGGCGGCCTGCGACACGTGCAGCGGCGCCAGCAGGTTGAGGGCCACGATGCGCTCGCTGAACCGGGCCGACGCCTCCGCCGCCGGCGCCGGCGGCGAACCGCCGGCGTTGTTGACCACCACGTCGAGGCGGCCGTGGGCGGCGTGGACGGCGTCGACCATGGCCCCCACCGCCTCGGCGTCGCGCACGTCGCAGGCCTCGAAGCCGATCGGCCCGAGGTCGTCGACGGGCTTGCGCCCGCACACGACGACGGTGGCGCCGGCCTCGACGAAGCGCTCGGCGATGGCCCGGCCGATGTTGCGGGTCCCGCCCGTGACGAGCACCACCTGGCCCGAGAAGTCGAGGGGGTTCCCCATGGGGGCCAACGTGTAGCAGACTGCGCCGTCGGCGGAGGAGGGGCCTCGAGAGAGGAACCCATGGCACTGGCGATCGCCCGCACCCGCACCCGGCCCAAGCCGACGCTCGTCGACCGCGCCCTCGGCACGAGCCGCCGGCGCCGGCGGGCCGCCTACGTGGCCTTCGCCGCCGGCTTCGCGCTGCTGCGGCCGACGCTACGGCGCCTCGGGGCGGCGGCCCTCGCCGTCGCCACCGTCCTCGCCGTCGGGCTGTTGTTACTGCTCATGCGGCCGGGCTGAGGGCCTCCGGCAGGCCGAGGGACGGGAACGTCGACGGACCGAACGTGGTGATCTCGGCGATCTCGCCGTCGACGACCCGGAGGACGTCGAGCTTGAAGGGGCGGAACACCGAGTCGCCGGGCCGGCGCAGGTAGCTGCCGGCCGCCGGCATCCGGTTGGCCCGGGCCGGGAGCAGGCGCCAGTCGCCCTCCCGCTCGGGCCCGAACGCCCGCTCGAGCAGCACCGACAGCCCCTCGACCCCGTCGAAGCACATCGGCGCGGGCGGCATCGTGACCCTGATGTCGTG
>JACDCH010000567.1 GCA_013694495.1 Acidimicrobiia bacterium
TCGTAGGGCGGGGCGGTGACCACGGCGGGATCGAGCGCCGGCGCGTACCGGATCCCGGGGAACGGCTCGAATCGGGGCACCGACCGAGTGTCGCGCGCTCGCCCAAACCCCCCGTTCTTTGGCAGGAGCGTCGCGACAGGTGAGACCCACGTGCCAAAGAACGGGGGGTGGGGCTGCTTGACTCGGCCGGTGCTCCCGCCTGCTGTGGCCGTCGACCTCGACGGCGTGGTGTGGCGGGCGGCGACGCCGATCCCCGGGGCGGCCGACGCCATCGTCCGGCTCCGTGCGGTGGGGGTCGACGTGGTGTTCGTGACGAACAACGCCTACCCGACGCTGGCCGGGCACGAGGCGAAGCTGGCCGCGGCCGGGATCGACGCGGCCGGCGCGGTGATCTCGAGCCCGATGGGGGCGGCTGCCCTGCTCCGGCCCGGCGAGCGGGTGCTCGTGGCCGGCGGCGCCGGCGTCCTCGAGGCTGTGGGCGCAGCCGGCGCCGAGGCGGTGACCTACGACGAGGCCGACGCCCCGGGCGCGGCGCCGGTCGAGACCGTCGTCGTCGGGTTCCACCAGGACTTCGACTACGCCAAGATGCGCATCGCCTCGACAGCCGTCCGCCGCGGGGCCCGGCTCGTGGCCACGAACGACGACGCCACCTACCCGACCGAGCGGGGCGAGGTCCCGGGCAACGGATCGATCCTGGCCGGGATCGCCACGGCGGGGGGCGTCGCGCCGATCATCGCCGGCAAGCCCCACGAGCCGATTGCCACGGTGGTGCGCGACCGCTGCGGCCCGACCGGCATGGTGATCGGCGACCGGGTCGAGACCGACGGGCTTTTCGCGGTGGCGCTGGGCTGGGACTTCGGCCTCGTGCTGTCGGGCGTCACAACCGCCGCCGACCTCCCGGTCGTGCCGACGCCGGCGCTGGTGGCCGACGACCTCGCCGGCCTCGTCGACCAGCTCCTCGTCGCTCGATAGCTCAGCCGGACCCGTCCGCCACCCACGCCTCGAGGGCGTCGAGGTAGCGGTGCATCGTCGCGCTTTGGACGCGGCGGGTGACCGGGGCCCCGAGGCGGGTCAGGGGATGGGCGAAGCGGGAGAAGGCGACGACCCGGAACCGGACGGTGCCGTCGTCGTCGAGGGCGACGACGAACGACTCCTCGCCCCGCTCCGGGTGCAGCGGCAGGGTGCCGTAGGCGAACCCCGACCGGCGGGGCTCGTCGACCACGGCGACGACCCGGCAGCAGGCCAGCACGGTGGCGGGGCCGAGCGCGATGCGCTGCACCACGGTGGCGCCCAGGGCCGGTGGGTCGCCCGGGTGGACGTCGACGCCGGCGCCCCGGTGGGCCTCCCAGGCCCGCACGCCCGTGGCGGCCCGGGCGAACACGTCCTCGCCCTCGCCCAGCGCTCGCACCAGTCGGTGGTGCGACCAACCGTCCGGCAGTGCCTCGCCGTGCACGGTCGCGCCCCGGAGCGAGGCGTCGTAGGTCGGTTCGGCCCGCGCCTGCTCGGCGTGGGTGGCGGCCAGATCGGGCGCGCCGAGGCCGAACGACCCCCAGGCGATCGGCTTCACCATCGGCGCGACCCGAAGCCCGGGAACTCCGGGTGGCCGAGGGCCGGGCCCCGGGACGGCGTGCCCCGGCGTCCGGGTCCGATGAGCAGCCCGCCGACCACGCCGAAGACGAAGCCGGCGACGTGGGCGACCCAGGCGACGCCGGCGCTCGGGCTGGTGAAGAACTGCAGCACGAACCACACGAGCAGCAGCCACTTGGCCTTGATCTCGGTGAAGAAGATGAAGAGCAAGAAGATCACCGTGCGGATCCGGACGTTCGGGAACCACACGAGGTAGGCGCCCACCACCGCCGCGATCGCCCCCGACGCGCCGACCACGGGGATCGTCGAGTCGGTGTCGGCCAGGAAGTGCCCGACGGTGGCTACGACGCCGCCGGCCAGGTAGAAGGCGACGTAGCCCAGCGGGCGGAGGCGGTCCTCGACGTTGTTGCCAAAGATCCAGAGGAACAGCATGTTGCTCCCGAGGTGGAGCCAGCTGCCGTGGAGGAACATCGACACCAGCACCGCGACCCACTCGTACTTGTCCGGGAACAGCGGTTCCTCGAACCCCTCCGCGGCCGCCCGGGCGCCGCACGCCGAGTCGTCGCCGCGGACCAGCGTGTCCTCGATCTCCTCGAGCGTGAGCGGGCGCCGCTCCTTGAGCTCGCACGGGATGGCGGCCCACTCGAAGGTGAACGACGTCGACGCCTCGATCTCCACCGGCCCGGCCGGTGATTCGATGATCTCGGTGTTGCGCTGGGCGCTCTGGACCAGGGCGAAGACGGCCACGTTGACCACGATCAGGAGGATCGTGACGAGGGCCCGGCGCTGGGTCGGGTTCACGTCGTGGAGCGGCAGCATCCCGGCGGGCAGAGTAGCTGCGAACTTTTGCAAGCGCGAGACGGGTCGCGTAGCGTCGGCCGGATGGCCCGCACCCCTCTGCTCAAGCAGTACCTCGACGCCGGGATGCAGTTCACGCAGATGACGCGTGAACGCGCCGAGGCGATCGTCAAGGATCTCGTCAAGGCCGGCGAGGTCCGCTCCAAGCAGGCGCAGGCGGTGGTCGAGGACATCGTCGAGCGCAGCCGGGCCAACGCCGACCAGTTCAGCGACCTGGTCCGCGACGAGGTGCGCAAGCAGCTGTCCGTTGTGGAGTTCGTCACCAAGGACCTCGCCGACAAGCTCGAGGAGCAGGTCAACCAGCTCCGGGCCCAGGTGCAGGACCTCCTACCCGACGCGGTGGCCGACCGCCTCCCGGCGGTCAAGCGAGCCCCGGTCAAGAAGGCTGCGGCCAAGGCCGCCACCGCGGTCAACGCGGCGGCCAAGAAGGCCCCCGCCCGGAAGGCGCCGGTCAAGAAGAAGGCCGCGGCCAAGAAGGCCCCGGCCCAGCGCACCCCGGCCCAGCGCACCCCGGCCAAGAAGGCCTGAACCGACGCCGGCGCGGCGCCGCCTCGACCACGAACTGGTGCGGCGCGGGCTCGTCGCCAGTCGTGAGCGCGCCCGCCAGGAGATCGTCGCCGGTCGGGTGACGGTCGGGGGAGCCCCGGCCGACAAGCCGGCGCGGCTCGTGGACGCCGGCGAGCCCATCGCCCTCGTCGGGCCGGCCGCTCGTTTCGTGAGCCGGGGCGGCGAGAAGCTCGACGCCGCGCTCGAGCGGTTCGAGGTCGACGTCGCAGGGCGTCGGGCCCTTGATGCGGGCGCGTCGACGGGAGGCTTCACCGACTGCCTCCTGCAACGGGGCGCGGCCTCCGTGGTGGCCGTCGACGTCGGCTACGGGCAGATCCACGAGCGGCTGCGGCACGATCCGCGGGTGGAGGTGCGCGAGCGGGTCAACGTGCGGATGCTGCGGTCCGGCGCCGTCGTCCCGGCGC
>JACDCH010000617.1 GCA_013694495.1 Acidimicrobiia bacterium
GTCGACGGGCGCGTCACGACGCGGTTGTTCCACCGCAGGTCCTGTGGTCAGCGGCGGGGCCGGGAACCGAAGATCAGGCGGGGGCCGCGGTCCCAGGTGGCGTAGTTCCAGGCCCAGTTCAGGAGCACCGACAGACGGTTCCGGAAGCCGATGAGGTACAGCAGGTGGAGGCCCAACCAGGCCAGCCACCCGAGCGTGCCCCGGAGGCGCAGCGTGCGCCGGAACGGGAGCGGCACCTCGGCCACCGCGGCGCGCCGGCCGATGGTGGCCATCGATCCCTTGTCGTGATAGCGGAACGAGCGCGGCGGCCGACCCTCGATGGCGCCCAGGATCTCGCCGGCCACGTGCTTCCCTCCCTGCATCGCCACCTGCGCCACGCCCGGCAGGAAGCCACCCCGGCCGTCGGCGGTGGCGGCGATGTCGCCGATGGCGAAGGCCTCGGGGTGCCCCGGGATCCGCAACGACGGCTCCACCGCGATGCGCCCGCCCCGGCCCACGGGCACGCCGCTGGCGGCCAAGACGTCGGCCAGCGTGCCGGCCCGCACGCCGGCCCCCCAGACCAGGGTGTGGGCGGCGATGGCCTCGCCCGAGCGCAGTCGGACGCGGGTGGGCTCGACGGCCACCACGGCCTGCCCGGTGCGCACCTCGACGCCACGGTCCTCGAGCGTGGAGCGCGCCACCGTGCGGCTCGGCCCCGTGAACGGCGGCAGCAGGTCGTCGCCCATCTCGACGAGCACCACCCGGGCCCGTTCGACCTCGAGGTCAGGGAAGTCGCGCCGCAGCACCACGTCGAACAGCTCGACGAGGGCGCCGGCGACCTCCACGCCGGTCGCACCGCCGCCGGCGACGACGAAGGTGAGGGCGCCGTCCTCGACGAGAGCGGGATCGGCGTCGGCCGCCTCGAAGCGGCCCAGCACGTGGTTGCGGAGGGCCACCGCGTCCTGGAGCGTGTACAGCGGCAGCGAGTGCTCGGCGGCGCCATCGATCCCGAAGAAGTCAGCGGTGGCGCCGGCCGCCACGACGAGGTGGTCGAAGGCAAGCTCGCCGTCTTCGACGGCCACGACCCGGCGCTCCCAGTCGACGGCGGTGACGGTGCCGTGCCGGAAGCGCACGTTGGCGTGGTCGCGCACGATGCCGCGCACCGGGTACGCGACGTCGGCCGCGTTCAGCCCGCACGTGGCGACCTGGTAGAGCAGCGGCAGGAACTGGTGGAAGTTGTTGCGGTCGACGACGGTGACGTCGACGGGCTTCCCGGCCAGGTGGCGGGCGACGCAGAGGCCGCCGAAGCCCGCCCCCACAACCACGACCCGGGGCCGGGTCACGCGCCCGCCCCCGGCGGCTGGCAGGTGGGGCACCAGTACGTGCTCCGGGCCTGCTCGCCCTGGTGGCGCATGCGGACCGGGGTGCCGCAGCGGCGGCACGGCTTTCCCCGCCGGCCGTAGACGGCGAGGCCGCCCGGGACGGTCGTGCGGATCCCCACCGCGGTGACGCTGGCCCGCAGCTGGCGGGCGGCGGTGGCGACGAGTTGGCGGCGGGTGGCCGCCGGGAGCTCGGCGACGGCGACGAACGGGTCGACGCCGCAGGCCCACAGCACCTCGCTCTTGAACGCGTTGCCGACGCCGCAGGCGACGCGCTGGTCGAGCAGCACCGCGCCGATCTCGTCGTCGGGACCGGCGACGGCCGCCATCCGCGCGACGCACACCTCGAGGTCGGCGTCGGCCACGCCGGCGGCGCTGAGGTCGGGCCCGAGGTGGGCGATGGCCGGCAGGCCCGTCGCCTCGTGGTCGAGCTCGACCACCGGGGCGGCGAAGCACACCGCGACCCACCCGGGCACCTCGACGAGGGCCCGCACGAGGTGCCTGCCCTTCCGCCACGCCTCGCCCGTGCGGTAGAGGTGCCACGACCCGGTCATCCGCAGGTGCGTACGGAGCACCACGCCGCCCTCGAAGCGCACGAGCAGGTGCTTGCCGACCGCGTCGACGGCCACGACCGTTGTTCCGGGCGGTGGTCGCCGCGCCACGGCCCGGGCCCGGGGGGCCTCGAGGCGGACCAGCGGCTGGCCCACGAGGGCTGGTCGCAGGCGGTCGGCGACCCGGTGGATGGTGTCGCCCTCGGGCACCGCTTCACGCTACGCGGCCGTCCCTCGAGTCCCCCCGTCCGGGAACGCACCTCGAGGTGAGCGGGGAAATGTCCGATTCCTTCAGCCATGTCCAGGGCCCGCCGGTCCCCGTGGGGACCGGCGCGGCGTGGTCGCCGTTCGCCACCCCCGACGCGCTCGCCACCAGCAGTACCGCGACTTCCTGTCGCGGCCGGGCGATCGCGGCGGGATCGACCACTGGTCGACGCAACCGCTCACCGGACGCGTCGGGCTTCGCGGTACCGGGTCACCCGCCTCGGCGTCGGCACCACCGGGTTCCGCGTCCGTACGTGCCTCCTGAGTCTGCGGCTGCGGCGTCAGCTGGTGCGGCGGACGAGGCCCTTGTAGGCGTCCTGCCAGCCGTGGGCGCGGAGGGCGTCGGCGACCTCGGGGACCTCGCGCACTGGGAGGCCGTCGGCGGTGCGGATCTCGATCGATCGGTAGCGGCGACGGTCGAGGAGGTGCAGGAGGCCGACGGGCCAGTCGGGGCGGGTCGCGGCGCCGGAGAAGAGGCTGACGGCGTGGCCGCCCCGCTCGAGGAACACGAGCGGCTCGCCGTCGGCCAGCAGGAGGTGGGCGCCGGCCGAGCGTGACGGCCGGCCGCCGGACTGCGGCCAACGCAGTGCCGCGCCGTAGGGCTGGGCGGGGTCGACCACCGACAGGGTGAGGATCGTGCCCTCGGCGTCGCTGCCGCCGCCGTCGTCGAGCGAGCGGAACGAGCGCAGCCGGTCGACCGCGCCGGGC
>JACDCH010000648.1 GCA_013694495.1 Acidimicrobiia bacterium
GCTGGCACCGGTGACGGCCACCCAGCGGGTGCGATCGGTCAGCAGCGACTCGATCGCCTCGACCGGCAGTCGGCCGGTCGAGGTGTCGAACCCGGCGAACCGGACGACGGCGCCGGTGTCGTCGGCCACATGGAGCCATGGCGACACATTCGAGTCGTGGTCGAGTCGGGTGCAGACGATCCGCTCGCCGCCCTTCCACTGCCGGGCCAGCGCGCGGGTGAAGGCGAAGACGAGGGCGGTGGAGCTGGCGCCGAAGATCACCCGGGACGAGCCGGCGCCGAGCAGCCGCCCGACCTCGGCCCGCACGTCGTCGACCAGCGCGCCGGTGCGGGCGCTCGCCTCGAAGCAACCGCCGACGTTCGCCGGTGCCGAGCTCACGAGGTAGGCGTGCACGGCGTCGATGGCGAGGTCGACCGGGAGGGTGCCCGCCGGTCCGTCGAGCCGTACCCACCCGTCGGCCAGGCCGGGGAAGCGGTGGCGGAGGTCGGGGAGCGTCACCGCCGAAACCTACCCATCGAAGAATTTCGGGATCGCGAGTTTCGCCGCGCACGCCCACAGGGAACCTCCAGGTCCATGATCACCGTGCTCGGGACCGTCCTCGCCGTGCAGGTCCTGATCGCCGTCCTGCTGTTCGGCACCGTCGCCATCGACCGCCCGGGCGGCCTGCGTCGAACCGTTGCCGAGGCGCACCCGTGGAGCCGGTCGTGGCTCCGGCGCCGCGCTCTCGATTCGACCGTCAGCATGCAGGCCCACCAGCGGGCGCTGGCCGGCCTGGCCGCGGCCACCGGCGAGCGCCCCGAGGCCGCCTGACCCGACGGGTCACCCGCGAGCCGCCAGCAGCGTCTCGCAGATGCCGCGCAGCTGCTGCAGCTGCTCGGCGTCGAGGGGGTCGAACACCCGGGCCCGCACCTCGGCCACGTGACCGGGCGCAGTGGCCTTCAGCTTGCGCTGCCCTGCGGCGGTCAGCTCGGCCCATTGGACCCTGCGGTCGTCGGTACAGGGCCGGCGCCGCACCCAGCCCTCGCGTTCGAGGCGGTTGACCGCACGGGTCAGACGGCGCGGCGAGAAGCGCAGCCCGGCGGCCAGCTCGTGCAGGCGGACCGCTCGCCCCGGCGCCATGGCGAGCGTCGCCAGGATCCCGTAGTGGCTGTGGGGCAGGCAGGCCGGCGTGGACATCCCGGGCCGGGCTGCGTTCTTCCGGGCCCCGGGTTCGACGAACGACCACGACCTCGGCACGTTCCAGATCGGGTCCGGTGCCGGGCCGTCCGGCGCCGGCCGCTCGACCGTCGGGCTGTGCCACCTCGCCTGGGAGGCGGACACGCTGGCCGAGCTCCAGCGCCTCGCCGGCGTCCTGGCCGACTGCGGCGCCCTCGTCGGCTTGTCGGACCACCACACCACGAAGTCGCTCTACGCGCAGGACCCGGACGGCATCGAGTTCGAGGTCTGCTGGATCATCCCGGCCGACAGGCTCACCGACGAGGTGAAGGCCAGGGCCACGAGCGACCCCCGCCCCCTGCTCGACCTGGCCGCCGAGATCGCCCGCTTCGGCGCCGCCACGGAGGGCGGCATCGGCATCTCCGTCCCGGCGTGACGGTCAGCCGGTGGTGAGGCGCTCGCCGGCTTCGCGACGGAAGCGGGCGGCGCGGGACTCGGGATCGGGGTCGAACGTGGGAATGACCTTCGTGCCGAGCAGCTCGACGGACTCCTCGACCAGCTCGTAGGGCCAGGTGCTGCCGGTCGGCCCCATGATGAGCTGGTCGACGCCGATGGCCTGCCACTTGTCGAGCGTCTCGGCGCAGTCGTCGGGGGTGCCGACGATTGACGTGCCCTTCTCCCGGCCCTTCGCCAGCTGGTCGAGCGTGGGGTCGGGGATCTCGGTCGGCCACTCCGGGACGCCCGGCGGCCGGGGGAACGTGTCGAGGTATTTGAACACGAGGCTCTGCTGGCGGCCGTTGCGCGACCTCGTCATCCAGTCCCGGGCCGCGTCGCCGTCCTCGAGGCACATGAAGCTGGTGGAGATGGCGACGTTGTCGTTGACGTAGTCGCCCACCGGGTCGGCGTCGGCGATGTGCTCCTTGTACGTCTCGACGAGGGGGCGCATCTTCTCCGGCGAGCCGCCGGTGAAGCAGATGACGCCGAGCCCGAGCTTGGCCGCCTTCTCGAACGTTTCGGGGTTGCCCGCCGCCACCCACATCGGCGGATGGGGCTTCACGTAGGGCTTCGGGAGCACGTTGCGCTCGGGCATCGAGAAGAAGCGGCCGTCGAAGCTGTACGAGTCCTGGCTCCACATCTTGCGGAACTCCGGCATCACCTCGTCGAACATCTCCTTGGTGAGCTCGGGGTCGGTGATGCCGAAGCCGCCCTGCTCGGTGGTGGACGAGCCCCGGCCGGTGCCGAAGTCGAAGCGGCCGCCGGAGAGGTGGTCGAGCATCGCCACCCGCTCGGCGATGCGGGCAGGGTGGTTCACGGGCGGGGTCACGTTGATGATCCCCGACGCCACGCGGATCCGTTCGGTGCGGGCGAGGATGTGGGGCATCACGACCTCGTTGGCCGAGATGTGGCTGTACTCGGTGAGGAAGTGGTGCTCGGTGACCCACACGTACTTCCAGTTGGAGCGGTCGCCAGCCTCGGCGATGCGGGTCTCGTCGATCAGCCGTTGGTGCTCGAGGCCGTCGTCGCGCCCGTCGAGGTAGTCCGGCACCCAGCCGCCGATGAACAGTCCGAACTCCATGGCGGCCGATGCTTGCAGACGGACGCTCCCGGGGCGTTGGCGCTACCCGCAGTCCTCCTCGTGGGCCAGCACCGTCACAACGGCGAACCGGAGGGTGCCGGCATCGTTCGGTCCTGCTGGCACCCTCCGGTCGCTCAGGGCAGGTCGTGGGCTCAGCCCGCGGAGGTCGTGGTCTCCTCGGCGTCGTCGTCCTCGTTGGTGCCCTCGTCCTGGCCGTCCACCTCTTCCTCAATCTCCTCGCCGAGGCTGGTGGCCGTGTCGCGGACGTCCTCGAGCTCCTCGTCCGTCGTGGCGCCGTCGCCGTCCTCGTCGCTGCAGGCCGCCGAGAGCAGCATGGTGGCGGCGAAGGCGGCCGCAGTGATGGTTCGGGTCATTCGCATCGTCGCCGCCTACCCCGTAGGCCCGCTGCGAAGCCTCGCAGTGCCGCGGTGGCAAGCTCAGGGGCTCGTGACCCACGCCCCCCGTTGCCGAGATGTCCCGTGATCGACCGGTTCCTCCAGGAGTGGCTCGGGCGGTGGCCGCCGACGTCCGAGCGCGACGTCGTGGGCTCCGCGCTGCGGACGCTGCCGGGGTGGGACGGCAAGGTCCACCCGCTGTTCGGCGTGGGCGACGAGCAGGGGCGCCGGGTGGTGTCGGTGGCGCCGGACCGGGCCCGCCTGCCCGATCCGCTGGCCGGGTGGACGACGTTCGAAGGCGTGTTCCGCTTCACCGAGGAGCCCGCCGATCTCGAGCCCCTGGGCGAGTGGGTGACGATCGACCACCCCGCGCTCCCGGCGTGGCTGAAGCCGTTCGGCGGCGACGCGCTGTTGGTGCTCGAGGACGGCCGGTACATCGCCGGCGTCGGGCTCAAGCGCCACCTGCCCACGGGGTGGGAGATCTCGGTCGGCACCGAGCCGGAGGCCAGGGGCCGCGGCTACGCCCGCCGGCTCAACGCCACCGCCGCCCGCTACGTGCTCGACCACGGCGCCGTGCCCCTCTACCTGCACGCCGACGACAACGCCGCCTCGGCCAAGGCCGCGCTGGCCGCTGGCTTCCCCGACCTCGGCTGGCGCGTGCTGTCCGTTGCCGAGGACGCCGGCGCCGAGGCGCCGGAGGCCTGACCTTCAGCCGGGGGGCGGGGGCGGCGGTCCCCACTGCCCTGGCGG
>JACDCH010000657.1 GCA_013694495.1 Acidimicrobiia bacterium
GACGAAGTCGGCCGAGGACCGCAAACGACCGAGCGCAGCGAGGGCCACAAAACTCGCCGGAACGGAGCGAAGCGAGTGACGGCGAAGAACTCAGGCGACCTTCTCGCGCTCCCACGTCTGGCCGAGCGTCTCGAAGGACTCCGTGCCGGCCTCGCCGTTGTGCACGTAGCGCACGTCGGCGGCGTCGAGGCGCCAGTAGTGCGAGTGCGACGCGGCGTCGCCGAGGTGAGAGTACTTGCTTTGGAAGAGCTGGGCGGCGGCGGCCTCGAGGTCGCCGTCGAGCTCGGCCACGGGCCCTTCGATCTGCAGGCCGCGGGCCTGGCTCCAGTCAGCCGGGGCGTCGGCGATGGCGACGGCCGCCACCGGGTTGCCCCGCAGGTTCTCCGCGGTGACCGAACCGTCGGGCGCGGAGAAGAAGATCGCCTTGTCCTCGCTCGCGTAGAACATGGGCGCCACGTGGACGTCGCCGGCGGGCGACGCAGTGGCCAGGAACAGCAACGAATGCGAGCTGAGGTACTCGAACGCCGATTCCGACATCGGGGGTCCTCCGTAGGGGTGAGGGTGTGCTGGACGGAGCACGCGCGGATCGGCGAACGTAGCAGCGCGCCTACGGGGTCTCCGGCAGACCGGTGAATTGCACCAATCCCAGGACCTCGGTCATCAGCGCCCGGTCGTCGGTGCCGCCGAGGAAGACCACCCTGACCGTACCCTGCTCGTCGACCGCAGCGGCGATGATCCCGGTCGGGGACACCGCCTGGAAGCCGGCCAGGTCGACGAACGACCGCGCGATGAGGGTGCGCCCGAGGAGCGTGGCCGGCTCGAGCTCGACGTCGTCGTCCGAGAGGGCGCCCTCGATGAAGATCCGGGCCGCCTCCTCGGGGTCGGTGCCCGGCGGCACCACGCCGCGCACCGTCGTGGGGAAGATCTGCAGGTCGCCGCGCACGAACGTGGTGACCGAGCCCAGCGTGTCGTCCTCGACCACCTCGCTCGTGAAGCCGTCCGGCACGCACACCTCGAGGCCGGCGAGCGGATCGGCGTCGGTCGTGAACGACGCGCCGATCGGGCTCGGCGGGACCTCGCCGGTGACCTCCCCCAGGAACCGGTCGCCCGAGTACAACCGCACGAGGTACTCGCCGCCGAGCGGGCACGGGGGGAACTCGCTGGGCAGGGCCGAGGTCTCGAGGACGCCGTCGTCGCGCACGGTGCGCACCTCGAACGGGGCGAACGCGGCCTGTTCGAACGGCAGCTCGGGATCGGTGCGGAAGTACCAGGCCGCGCCGAACGTCTCGCCCGGGTCCATCCCCTCGACGGGCACGTTGGCGAACACGAAGCCGGCCCGGCTCGTGAACTCGACGTCGCCCAGCTCGACGTCGCCGTCGACGGGGTCGCTGCACTCCTGCTCGGCGCACAGCAGGCCCGCCTCGAACTCGGCGAGGCGCGCCTCCTGGGTCTCGATCAGCGGCAGCCGGTTCTCCAGCTCGACGGAGTTGAGCAGGTCGCGCAGCAGCGAGAGGTCGGTGCGCGCCCCGGCGAGGATGGCGGGGATCACGCTCTTGTCGGGCAGCGCCCGCAAGACCTCGATCCCGTCGACGTAGGCGCGCCGGGCGGCGTTCTCGTCGTCCAGCGCCACCTGGGCCACGCCGAGGTTGAAGTGGACCTGGGCCTGCCGGTCGTTGAGCTCCACGGCCTGGGCCGACAGCTCCGCGGACCGCTCGAAGTCGCGGTCGAGGAAGGCGAAGAACCCGGCCTCGGCGACCGTGGCAAAGTCGCGGTCGGCGCCGAGGTCGAGGGCCCGGTCCAGGTCCTCGATGGCGGCGTTGCGGGCGTCCTCGGACGTGATGCTCGGGAACTGCGTCTGGCCGGACTGGAGGAGGCCGGCGCGGAAGTGGACATCGGCCCGGCGCGAGTACGCAGCGGCGAAGTCGGGGCTGTCGGCGATGGCGGCGTCGTAGGCGTCGAACGCCTCCTCGAAGCGGCCGGCGTTGGCCGCCCGCTGCCCTTCGGCCGCCAGGCGAGTGGCGTTCTCGCTCACGACCGTGATGGGTCGACGGGCGATCAGACCGGTGGCGACGACGCACACGAGCGCAACGGCGATGCCGGGCCCGGCCAGGACCCACCGGGTGCGGCCTTGCACCGTCAGGGACAGGCCGATGAGGAAGAGACCGACCGCCAGCACGGTGAGGACGGCCACGTAGCTGTCGGCCTTGCCGCCGTGGTCGTCGGCCCGGTCGGCGAGCACCTCCTGCAGGAGGCCGGCCGCGTCGGGTGCCTGCGCGGCGGCGGCCAGCGCCTCGTTGGCCGTGGCCCCGTCGGCCGGGTCGACGGGCGTGAACGGCCGCAGCGCCTCCTGCACCGCGGCGAACCGCTCCGACGCGGCCTGGTGGATGTCGTCGGCGTTGTCGAACTGCACCCGGCCGGCGTTGATCGCCTGCCGCTCCCGCTGCAGCTCGATCTCCGTGGCCAGGCCGAGGTCGGCTCGGGTCTGCGCGCTGGCGCCCACCTCGCTGCCGAAGCTGTCGACCGAGGCCCGTTGCGCGTCGCGGGCGGCGCGGTCCTCGTCGTTCGACTCGACGGCCTGGAGGTAGGCGACGGTGACGGCGAAGAACGCGATGAGGGCGACGATCACGGCGACGCCGCGGCGGAACCCGTCGCCCTTCTCGTCGACGTCGATGTCCGGCGTCACGTCGTCGATGTCCGGTGCCCCGGCCACTCTCCTACCTCCCGCTGAAGGCGAGGACGCTCGCCACGATCCAGACCGCGGTGGCGAGCCCGGTGAAACCGAGCCGCAGCGGCAGCCACCGGAAGATCTGCGCCAGCGTCAGCAGCACGACGGCCGCGGCCAGCGGTATGCGCCACAGGTCGTAGCGCTCGCTCTCGTCGCGCCGGTCGTTGCC
>JACDCH010000665.1 GCA_013694495.1 Acidimicrobiia bacterium
CCCTGGCCCAGCTCGAGGCGGCGGCCGGCGCCGGCGTTCCCGTCGTGCGGGTCATGCCGAACACGCCCGCGCTGATCGGGGCCGGCGCGGCGGCCATCGCCGGCGGCACCGACGCCGGCGAGGACGACCTGACCTGGGCCGAGTCCGTCCTGGCCGCGGTGGGCTCCGTCGTGCGGGTGCCCGAGAGCCAGCTCGACGCCGTGACCGGGTTGTCGGGCTCGGGGCCGGCCTACGTGTTCCTGGTCGCCGAGGCGCTGGTCGACGCCGGCGTGCTGGCCGGTCTGCCCCGCCCTACGGCCGTGGCCCTCGCCCACCAGACCCTCCTCGGGGCGGCCCGGATGATCGTCGAGACCGGCGAGTCGCCCACCGAGCTGCGGGCCGCGGTCACATCCCCGGGGGGAACCACCGCCGCCGGCCTGCGCGAGCTCGAGGCCCACGGCGTGCGGGCCGCGTTCCTGGCCGCCGTCACCGCGGCCACCGATCGCTCCCGCCAGCTCGGCGCCTGAACCACCGACGCAGCTGCCCCTTCCGTCACACCAACAACAGGTGGTACGTTCCCCGGAGCGGAGGAAGGGGTTTCCCATGGCCCAGGATCAAGCGCGCGCCAAGTTGCTGACGGTCGCCGAGGTGGCGGACATCCTCCGCGTGTCGAGCATGACCGTGTACCGCCTCGTGAAGGCGGGTGAGCTGCGCGCCCTGCAGATCGGCAAGAGCTACCGGCTGCGCGAGGACGACGTCGACGCCTTCCTCGCGTCCCGGTTCACCGAAGCCGGCTGAGCACCCGGCCGGTACGGCCGTAGGCTCCCGGCGCCGTGTACGAGACCGTCTCCTTCCTCTCCGACTACGGCCGCGCCGACGAGTTCGTCGGCGTCGTGAAGTCGGTGCTGCGCTCGATGGCGCCCGCCGCCCACGTGGTCGACATCACCCACGACGTCCCCGCCCACGACGTGCGGGCTGGCGCCCTGTGCCTGGCCCGGGCCAGCCAGTACCTGTGCCCGGGGGTCGTGCTGGCCGTGGTCGATCCCGGCGTGGGCACCGCCCGCAAGGCCATCGCGGTCGAGGTCGGCGACGGCCAGTCGGTGCTGGTCGGCCCCGACAACGGGCTGCTGGCCCCGGCCGTGTCGATGGTCGGCGGCGCCGGTCGGGCCGTGAACCTCACCGACGACCGCTGGCACCTGCCCGCCCCGGGCCCCACGTTCGCCGGGCGCGACGTGTTCGCCCCGGTCGTGGCCCACCTGTGCAACGGCGTCGACCTCGCCGAGCTCGGCGACCTGATCGACCCGGCCCTGCTGCTGCCGGCCATCATCCCGGTCACGAACCTCGACGACGACGAGCTCGCCTGCGAGGTGCTGTGGGTCGACCGCTACGGCAACGCCCAGCTGAACGTCGACCCCGACGAGCTCGACGGCTGGGGCGCCCGCCTCCGGGTCACGTGGGCCGCCGACGGCGGGCTGCGCACCGGGCGCACGGCCGTGCGGGCCGATGCGTACGGCGACCTCGAGCGCACCGACCTCGGGCTCGTCGTCGACTCCTACGGGCTGCTGTCGGTCGTCCTGCCCCGGGCCTCGGCGGCGGCCACCCTGGGCCTGCGCGCCGGCGACGAGGTGCGCCTCGTCCGCCTCGACGGCGACGCCCAGGAGGTCGGGATCAGCACCCCCGTCGAGCTCCGGGCCCGGGGCTGACGATGCGGCCGGCCACCACCATCGCCTTGGCCGTGCTCCTGCTCGGCATCTTCGTCGCCGCCATCGTCCAGTTCGTCTTCTTCTTCGACTGAATTCGAGCTCACTCGCTTCGCTCCGTTCGCTCGAGTTTGGATGACCCTCGCTGCACTCGGCCTGTTGCCGGTCCTCGGCCGACTTCGTCGCCCTGCGGCCGATGCCTGGGGGCTCCGCCCCCAGACCCACTGAATTCGAGCTCACTCGCTTCGCTCCGTTCGCTCGAGTTTGGATGACCCTCGCTGCGCTCGGCCTGTTGCCGGTCCTCGGCCGACTTCGTCGCCCTGCGGCCGATGTCTGGGGGCTCCGCCCCCAGACCCCCTGCGCCTCCGGCGGTCGACACGGGCGTCAGCGCCACCCCGTTGGTG
>JACDCH010000005.1 GCA_013694495.1 Acidimicrobiia bacterium
GCCCGGCCTCGTGCTGGCGGCCGTGGTCGTCGCGGTGCTGCCGATCTTCTGGAACGCGTGGAGCGCGGCCGCCGACGGCTGGGCGCCGGAGGGCGACAGCGCCACGATCACGTTGCGCACCCACGACGTGCTCACGGCCGACCCGCCGCTGCTCGGCAACCCGACGACGGCCGGCCGGGAGGAGTTCGGCGACGTCTACCACCCCGGGCCGCTCGAGTTCGTCGTGCTCGCCGTCCCGCTCCGGCTGTTCGGCGCCGATGCCCACGGCATGTTGCTCGGCGTCGCCTTCGTCAACGCGGCCGCCGTGGCCGGCGTGGTCGCCCTCGCCCACCGCCGGGGCGGCCGTCCGCTGGCCCTGTGGGCCGCATCGGGCGCCGCCGTGCTCGCCTGGGCCCTGAACGACGAGATCCTCCACGACCCCTACAACCCGCACGTCCTCCTGCTGCCCTACGCGTTCCTGCTCGTGGCCGGCTGGTCGGTGGCGTGCCGCGACCGCATCGCCCTCCCGCTCGCGGTGGCGGCTGCGTCGTTCGTGGCCCAGGCCCACGCCTTCTACGCGCTGCCCGCCGCCGTCGTCGTCGTCGCCATCGGCGCCGCCGCGCTCACGTTCGCCCGGCCGAGCCGCACCGGGCTGCTCGTCTCCGTCGCCACCGGGCTCGTGCTGTGGCTCCCGCCGATCGTCGCCGAGCTGCGACCGGGGCGGGGCAACCTGGCCGCCCTGGCCACCTACGCCGGCGACGGGCAGCCGTTGGCCGGACCCCGGTTCGCCCTCGCCCGGCTGGCCGACACGCTGCTCGGCCCCCGCTGGCTCGACCGCAGCCCCGACGCGCTGCAGCTGCTCTCCCAGCCCGGCGCCCCCTTGCAGGCGCTGACTCTGGCCGCCCTCGCCGCCGTCGGGTGGCTGGGCTGGCGGGCTCACCGCGACGGCCGCTCCGCCACCGCTGCGCTCGTCGCCACCGCCGGCGTGGCCGTGCTGGCGTCGCTCGTGGCCACCGCCCGCCTGCCGAACGGCATCCCGTTCCTCGAGCCCCACAGCCACCGGCACTGGTGGGTCACGGGGTTCGCGGTGTGGTTCGCGACGACGTGGGCCGCGGTCGACGAACTGCGACCCCGGCTGCGCACGGTGCCGCCCAAGGCACGGCTGGCGCTCCTCGCCGCGCCGCTGGTGGTGGCCGCCGCCGCGACGGCCTGGACGCCGTCCATCGCCGACGACCGCGGCTCGGTGAGCTTCGGGGCCGTGGCGCACCTGACCGACGCCGTCGCCGACGCCCTTCCCTCCCGGGGGCCCTGGCTCGTGCAGGGGAGCGGTCAGCAGGCGTTCTTCTCGGTCGAGCCCGGCATCGTCACCGGCCTCGTGCTGCGGGGGTTCGACGTCGGGGTGGCGGCCCACGAGGGCGCCATCTTCGGCCGGCACCATGTGGCGCCGGCCGACGTCGAGGGGACGATCCTCGTGGCGTCGGGCGCCCAGAGGCCCACCGCGCCGCCGGGCTACGAGCTCGTGGCCCGCTTCGACGCCGTCGCCGATGCGGCGGCCACGGGCCACACGAACACGGGCATCTTCCGGGCGCCCGAGCAGCTCGCCGTGTTCCTGCGCCTCAGCACCTGCGGAGAGGACGCCGACTGCAGCGCCTTGCGGCCGTAGTTCGGTTCTCGAGGCTCACACCGGTGTTTGGTGACGGGTTGAGCCTCGAGAACGCGTGTTCCGCTGCGGTCGAGCGTGCGGTCGGCCGTTGCGCGTGCGCTGAACCGCACCACAGCCGGATACACGCACGCAGAACGGGTTGGCGCACACCCGTCGAGGCACGGCACACGTGTCGTCGACCAGAGCGGCGCCTCGTTGCGCCCTTGACCTTCGTGCCGGCTCAACCGGAGGGTGCCAGCAGGACGGAGCGGTCATGTACGCACCCTCCGGTCTGCCGCCGACCGATTCGGGGACCCGGCGAGAGCGCTTCGCCAGGGCGATCCCCGCGGGTCTTCAGTCCCGGCGGGGGATGATCGGCGCCGACCGGCCCGTGCCTGTGGGCACCGTGGGCACCTCGGTGAGAACCCTGGTCTCCTCGTGGTACTCCTCCTCGACGTTCACGGCCCACACGTCGTGGTGGTCGCCGAACAGGTTGTCGACCGTGCGCAGCGCCGTGACCATCGAGTGGTCCTGGTTGTTGTAGCGGTGCATGCCGTTACGGCCGACGGGGTGGACGTTGGCGGCCTCGGTGGCGAGCCAGGCCCGGCACACGTCGACGTTGGCGGCGTAATGCTCGTCGTAGGTCGGGTAGGCCTTCGACATGCGCGTGACGTAGCCCGCCTCGACCACGCTCGGGTCGGTGACGAGGCCGATGCGGGCCAGCTCCTCGGCGCCGAGGTCGACGAGCTCCTCGTCGCTCGACGCCCACAGCTCGTCGCCCTCGAACACGAAGTACTCGAGGCCGAGGCAGGTGCGCCCCTCCTTGACCATGTGCGGCGACCACGAGCCGAAGTTCTGCACCCGACCCACCAGCACCCCGGGCTCGTGCACGTAGATCCAGTTGTCGGGGAAGGTGAACGCCTCCGGTACCACCAGGGCGACGAGGAGGTGGTCGCGGTGGGTGAGCCCCTTGGCGGCCGCCTGCACCTCGGCCGGCGCCGGCGGGTCCATCGTCAGCACCAGCTCGCCCAGCGGCATCGACGAGATCACCGCTGAGCACGGGAACGAGCGGCCGTCGGCCGCGTGCACGGTCGTGGCCCGCCCGCCGTCGCGCTCGATGCGGGCGACGGCGGCGTCGAACACGACCTCGGAGCCGGCCGCGGTCACGAGCTCGGTGCAGCGCTCCCACATCTGGCCCGGCCCGAGCTTCGGGTAGTCGAACTCGTCGATGAGGCTCGTGATGTCGGTCTTGCCCCGACCCGGGAAGATCGCCCGCCACACGGCCTTCGTGAGGGACAGGTTCTTTATCCGCTGCGCGGCCCAGTCGGCGGTGATCTGGTCGGCGGGGACGCCCCACACCTTCTCGGTGTAGGTCTTGAAGAAGATGCGGTAGAGCCGCCAGCCGAACCGGCTCGCCGTCCAGCCCTCGAAGTTCGTCTGGTCCCGGGGCGGCCGCAACCGCACCCACACGTACGACAGCAGGCAGCGGATGGCCTCGAGCACGCCCAGGCTCTTCAAGGCGTTGCCCGCCTTCAGCGGGTAGTCGAAGAGCTTGCCCCGGTAGAGGATGCGCGACAGCCGGGGCGTCCGGATGAAGTCGTCGGGAAGGATCTCCTTCCACCGGGCCTCGACCTCGGGCACCTTGGTGAAGAAGCGGTGGCCGCCGATGTCGAAGCGCCACCCGTCGCGCTCGACGGTGCGGCTGATGCCCCCGACGACGGTGTCGGCCTCGAGCACCGTGCACGTCGCGCCCCGCTTGCCGAGCTCGTGCGCGGCGGTGAGCCCGGCCGGGCCGGCACCGATGATCACGACCTGGGCCGCGTCGGAGGGGGTGGGGGATTCGTCGGCGGCGGTCATTCGGGGGGCCCGCAGCGGTTCCAGCGGGGAACGGGGGCCGCCGTACAGTACCGACCCCGATGGCCGCACCTGGAAACCGACCGAGGGCGCCCCGGAGCACGGTCGGCGTCCTCGCCGTGGTGGCCATCGGGGTCGTGGGGGTCGTCGCCCGGTTCGTCACCCGCTCGCCGCTGTGGCTCGATGAGGCGCTGTCGGCCAACATCGCCGGACTCGGGCTGGGGTCGATCCCCGAGGCCCTCCGCCATGACGGGCACCCGCCCCTCTACTACTTCCTCCTGCACTGGTGGATGAACCTGTTCGGCGAGGGCGATGCCGAGGTGCGGTCGCTCTCCGGCGTCCTCGCCGTCGCCGCGCTGCCGCTGGCGTGGCTGGTCGGGCGACGGGTCGGCGGCAGGCGGGTGGCCTGGGCGACCTCCCTCCTGCTGGCGCTGTCGCCCTTCGCCGTCCGCTACGCGACCGAGACGCGCATGTACGCGCTCGTCATCCTGCTCGTGCTGGCCGGCCACCTGCTGGTGCGGCGGGCGGTCGAGGAGCGGGACGCCCCGCTCCCCGTGCTGGCCGGGGTGGCGGTCGTCACCGGGGCCCTCGTGCTCAGCCACTACTGGGCGCTCTTCCTCGCCGCGGCGGTGGTCGGTGTGCTGGCCTGGTGGGGCCGTCGGCCCCGCACGGAACGGCGCCCGGTCGCGGTGCGCCTCGTCCTCGCCGTCGCCGTCGGCGGGCTCGCCTTCGTGCCGTGGCTGCCGAGCTTCCTCGAGCAGGCGGCCCACACGGGCACGCCGTGGGCCGCGCCGGCTCGGCCCACGGTGGTGCTGAACGAGACGATCCGGGACTTCGCCGGCGGCGGCGTCCGGGCCGAGGCCGGCCTCCTGTCGGTGGCGCTCGTGGTGCTCGTGCTGCTCGGGCTCCTGACCCGCGACGACCACGGCGCACCGGCGGTGGAACACGACGCGGCCGGCGCCGGCGGCGAGGGCGCCGAGAGCTCGATCCACCTCCTGGCCCGCCCCGCCGGATCGGTCACCGGCGAAGCGGCGGTCGTCACCCTGACCCTCGCCATCGGGGCGGCCGTCGGCCTCGTGACCGCCAGCGCGTTCGCCAGCCGCTACGCGTCGGTGGTGTTCCCGCTGGTCCTCGTGATCGGCGGTCGGGGCCTCGCCCTCGTGCCCCGGGGCCGGCCCGCCCTCGTGGTCGGCGCGCTCGTCGTCGGCCTGTCGCTCGTGGGCATCGCCGGCAACGTCGTCGACGATCGCAGTCAGGCCGCCGACTTCGCCGGCGCGATCGCGGGCGGGGCCGACGTCGAGCGCGACGCGGTGGTCGTCTGCCCCGACCAGCTCGGTCCTGCCACCCGGCGGGCTCTCGACGAAGCCGGCCTCGCCGACCTCGCGCTGCACGCCTACCCGACCCTCGACGACGGCCGCTTCGTCGACTGGTACGACTACGCCGCCCGCAACGACGCCGCCGACCCGACCGCCGTGGCGGCCGAGCTCGCCGCCCGGGTGGATGGGGCGGGGCAGCTCTGGGTGGTGTCGAACCCGGCGTACCGCACGTTCGTGGGCGACTGCGAGCGCCTGATCGACGCCCTCACCGCGCTCCGGGGCCCCCCGAGCCTCGTCCTCCAGGACGGGGGCAGCCGCTTCTTCGAGCACGCCACCCTCGTGCGCTTCGGCTCGGCGCCGCCGTGACGCAGGCGTCGCCCCCGGCCGGCTGGCGGGACGACCTGCGAGCCGCCCTCCCCGGCTGGGTCGCCGCCCGGGCGCTGCTGCTGGTGGCCTGGGGGCTGGCCCTGGCGCTGATCGAGGTCCGCCTCGACGGCGTCCGGCCCGAACCGGCCCATCAGGGGCTGTTCGCCTGGGACGGCGCCTACTACCGCGACATCGCCGTCGGCGGCTACGACGCCGTCGACCCCGGCGGGGTGCGGTTCCACCCGCTGTTCCCGCTCCTCGGCCAGAGCCCGCTCGGCGTGCTGCTGGTGGCCAACGTCGGCGCCCTCCTGGCCGGCGCCCTCGTGCACCGCCTCGTGCGGGCCGAGACCGGCGACGCCGACCTGGCCCGCCGCTCGGCCACGATGGTGGCCCTCGCCCCGGCGGCGTTCGTGCTCGCCCTCGCCTACGCCGAGGGACCGTTCCTCGCCCTGGCCGCGGCGCACCTGCTCGCCC
>JACDCH010000013.1 GCA_013694495.1 Acidimicrobiia bacterium
CGCAGCGAACCAGCTCGTAGGGGGCGATGCTCGGGTGCTGGTTGCCCATCCGGGTCGGGACCGTGCCGGCCGCTGTGAAGGCCGAGCTCTGGTTGACCATGGCCGCCAGCAGCGATGACAGCAGGTCGACGTCGACGCGCTGGCCGACGCCCGTGCGGTCGCGGTGGCGCAGGGCGGCGAGCACGCCGATGACGGCGAACAGACCCGAGCCGATGTCGCCGAGCGCGCCGACCGGCGCGACGACAGGCGGGTCGTCGCCCTGGCGCTTGAACTCGTAGATGCCCGACATGGCTTCGACCACCGGCGCGAACGCCGGCCAGTCGCGGTACGGGCTGTCGCCGTGGCCGAAGCCCGAGATCGAGACGTGAACGACGCCGGGGTGCACCGCCTCGAGCGCCTCGTACCCGAGGCCCATTCGGTCCATGGCGCCGGCCTTCGAGTTCTCGGCCACGACGTCGAACCGTGGCGCGAGGGCGAGTACGAGGTCGCGGCCCCTCGGGTCCTTCAGGTCGATGCAGACGCTGCGCTTGCCGAGGTTGTTGCGGAGGAACGTGGCCCCGACGTTCCTTCCGTCCGGGGCCGTCATCGCTGGCAGCGAACCTCGCCCCATCTCGCCCGCCGGCGGCTCGACCTTGACCACGTCGGCGCCGAACCGGCCGAGCAGCTGCGTGGCGTACGGCATCGACTGCATAGCCTCGAGGGCGAGCACCCGGACACCATCGAGGGGCCTGCTCGTCACGGACGGCGATCCTGCCACGCTCGGATCTGACGCTGCGTCAGGTCCCGATGGTTTGCCCGATCGGACATTGAAACCGCCCGCCCCGAGAGGGACGATCCGCCCATGACCACCGTGAACCTGTCCGTCAGCCTCGTCACCCAGACCACTGACTGGAACTGCTGGGCGGCCTCGCTGGCGATGATGCTCGGCCGCTCGACCGATACCGAGATCGTCGACGAGCTCAAGGCCAGGTACCCCGATGGCACCTGGGACGACGGCGCGTCGCCCGTCGAGCTGGGCTGGGCCGCCGGGCAGTTCGGCCTCTCCCAGGTCGCCCCCGTGTGCCAGGGCGCTGATGGTTGGGAGGAGTGGCTCAACTCGTACGGCCCCCTGCTGATCCAGGTCCCGGGCAACAGCCACCACTCGGTCGTCGTCGGTGGTGTCGAGTACGCCCGCGACGACGAGGGCGTGTGCATGGAGGAGAAGCTCCGCGTCCTCGATCCGTGGCACTCGGGCGGCGGCGACAAGTGGCTCACCTTCGAGGAAGCCAACGCGGACTACGAGCTCGGCGGGAGCACCTGGCCCAACAACGTCTACAGCCGCTGAGGATCTGACGCGCCGTCAGATCCGGCCGTAGCCTCGCTCGGGTGACCCGAGGGATCCTGAGTGCCGGCGCCTACCTCCCCCACCGCCGCCTCGACCGGACGACCATCGCCGCCGTGGCGGGGCAGGGCGGGGGCAAGGGCAGCCGCACGGTCGCGTCGTACGACGAGGACTCCACGACCATGGCCGTCGCCGCCGCCCGACTGGCGTTGCAGGCGACAGGTTCGAGCCGGCCCGACTCGCTCTGGTTCGCCACGACCGCGCCGGCCTACCTGGACAAGACCAACGCCACGGCCATCCACGCGGCGCTCCGCCTCCACCGGCGCGCCGCGGCGTTCGACGTGGTCGGCTCCGTCCGGTCGACCGTCGCCGCCCTCCAGGCCGCCCTCGGGACGGCCGGGACGGCACTCGCCGTCGCCGCCGACCTCCGCAGCGGGCTCCCCGGCAGCGGGGAGGAAGCGAGCGGGGGCGACGGCGCGGCAGCGGTGGTCGTCGGCGACGGGCCCGGCATCGCGGAGGTCCTCGGCTGGGGCAGCGCCACCGAGGAGTTCCTCGACCGCTGGCGCACGCCCGGCGAGCCCCGGTCGAAACTGTGGGAGGAGCGCTTCGGCGAGGGCCGCTACTCGGTGCTCGCGGTCGAGGCGTACACCGACGCGCTGAAGGCGGCCGGCGTCACCGCCGACGAGGTCACCCGGGTCGCGGTGGCGGGGCCCCACAACCGAGCCGTCGCCGGTTCGGCCGCCAAGCTGGCCGGCGACAAGGCCGCCGACGGGCTCACCGCGGGCGTGGGCAACACGGGCGCGGCCCACCCGCTGCTCCTCCTCACGTCGCTGCTCGAGGGGGCCGAGCCAGGGCAGGTGCTCGTGCTGCTCGTGCTGGCCGACGGGGCCGACGCGCTCGTGCTCCGCACCACCGAGGCGATCGCGGCCTGGCAATCGGCTGACCCGATCGCCGGCCAGCTCGCGGGAGGCGCTCCGATCCCGTACGGCAAGTACCTGACCTGGCGCGGCTTCCTCCCCGTCGAGCCGCCCCGGCGCCCGGAGCCGGCCCGCCCGTCGGCGTCGGCCGCGGGCCGCTCGGCCGACTGGAAGTTCGGCTTCGTGGGCTCCGAGGGCGCCGGCGGCGA
>JACDCH010000027.1 GCA_013694495.1 Acidimicrobiia bacterium
CGCAGCCTCGCGCTGGCCGCCGAGATGGGTGAGGCCCGGGCGCCCGTCGACGTCGAGCTGGCCGATGAGCCGGGCCTCGCGTCGTTGCAGGCGGCCGCCGTCGCGCCCATCGGGCCGCTCGACCAGCTCGCCCTCCTGGGCACGACGACGGCGGCCGATCGGATCGCCCTCCTCATCGAGGTGCTCACCGACCAGTCCGAGCTGCTCGAGGCCCGGCTCGCCTCTCCCGGGTAGCCGAGTAGTAGAAACGTCGGATGCCCGAGCAGGAGAAGAGCGTCCCCGCGGTGCTGTCCGAGCTCAAGGACCTCACGATCTCCTACGCGAAGCAGGAGACCGTCGACCCGATCAAGGGCCTCGGCCGCTTCGTCGGGTTCGGCGTGGGCGGTTCGCTGATCCTCGGCCTCGGCCTGTGCCTGCTCGCCCTCGGCGCGCTACGGGCGCTGCAGACCGAGACCGACGACACGTTCGCCGGCAACCTCTCCTTCGTGCCCTACCTGGTGGCCTCGGTCGTGCTGGCGGTGCTGGCCACGGTCGCGATCCTGCAGGTGAAGAAGGACAGCACGGAGGCGGACCACCGATGAGCCGCGACGACGACCCCCGCGACCACGACCACGACGACAAGATCACCCGGGGTGACATCGAGAGCAAGTTCCGGGAGCTCCAGGGCGACGTCGCGCAGACCGCCGAGCAGGCCAAGTCCTACGCCATCGCCGCCGCCGCGGTCGTGCTCGTCGGGATCGCCGCCATCGCGTTCGTCATGGGTCGGCGCAAGGGGCGCAAGAAGAGCACCGTCGTCGAGATCCGGCGGATCTGATGTTTCGAGCTCACTCGTTCGGCTGCGCCTCACTCCGTTCGCTCGAGTTTGGTCGACCTCGCTCCGCTCGGGCTGTTTCGGTCCTCGGCCGACTTCGTCGCCCTGCGGCCGATCCCTGGGGCTCCGCCCCAGACCCCAGCGCCTTCGGCGGGCTGGACCGCGCGGGAAGCGTCGACGTTGCGCGCGGACGGAAGCTAACGACGTGAAGCACCGCTTGGTCCGCTTCATCCGCGGCACCGCCTTCCGCAGGGGCGTCCTCGGCGCGAGCTCGCGCTGGTTCGGCCTGTGGGCGGGCATGGCCTTCGCCCGCAAGGTGCGCCAACGGCTCGGGAAGGAGGCGGTGGTGGTGGAACGGATCACGCTGAAGAAGGGCGAGGCGGTCGAGATCCGCGACACCGGCGTCTCCCGGGGGTCCGTCGGGCTGAAGTGAGAGTCCTCCTCCGGAACCCGACGCGGGAGCTGGAGGTGGTGGGGCCCATCACGGTGGTCGCCCTGCTCCAGCGGCTCGAGCTGAACCGCGAGTCGGTGCTCGTCATCCGCGGTGGCACCCTGGTACCCGGTGATGCCCGCCTGGCCGACGACGACCACATCGAGATCCGCCCCGTCATCTCGGGTGGCTGATCCATGTCGAGCTCAATCGCTTCGCTCCGTTCGGTCCAGGTGAGGTCGTGAAGTGCCGCGTGTGCCGGGGCGACGCCCTCATCGAGGTGCGGCGCCAGAACGCCAACTACTGCCAGGACCACTTCCTGCGCATGTGCCGCGACCAGGTGGCCAAGGCCATCGAGGAGCACGACATGATCAAGCCCGGCGAGCGCGTGCTCGTCGCCGTGTCCGGGGGCAAGGACTCCCTTGCGCTGTGGGACCTGCTGCGCGAGCTCGGCTACGAGGCCGACGGCTTCTGCATCGGGCTCGGCATCGGCGACTACAGCAAGGGCTCCACCGACATGACGCGCGCCTTTGCCGCGCAGCGGGGGTGGCCGCTCGAGGTGCTCGACCTCCGCGACGAGCACGGCTTCGACGTGCCCACCGCGGCCCACGTCACCCGGCGCGTGCCCTGCTCGGCCTGCGGCACCTCGAAGCGCCACCTGTTCGACGACGCGTCGCGCCGGGGCGGCTACGACGTCGTCGCCACCGGCCACAACCTCGACGACGAGGCGGCCGTGCTGTTCGGCAACGTGCTGCGGTGGGAGACCGAATACCTCGGGCGCCAGCTGCCGGTGCTCCCCGAGCGGGCTGGCTTCCCCCGCAAGGTGAAGCCGCTCGTGCGCCTCGGCGAGCGGGAGACGGCGGCCTACTGCGTGCTGCGCGGCATCGACTACGTGGTCGAGGAGTGCCCGATGGCCGAGGGCAACAAGCACCTCGGGTACAAGGAGCTGCTCAACAGCGTCGAGCAGGAGAGCCCGGGCACGAAGCACGCCTTCTACTTCGGGTTCCTCGCTCGCGCCTCCGAGCTGTTCACCGCCGACACCATGGCCGAGCAGGGCGCCCTCGGGACGTGTGCGCGGTGCGGCGCGCCGAGCACCGGCGAGATCTGCGCCTTCTGCCGGCTGGCCGAGCGCACCGCCGGCCACGAGCCGGTCGCGTTCCTGCCCCTCAAGAAGCGGGGCCGGTGATGGCCCGCCTGTTGGAGGTGGGCGAACGCGTGCTGCTGCTCGACGGCAAGCAGCGCCGCTACCTCGTCACCTTGGTCGAGGGCGGCGAGTTCCACTCGCACGCCGGGTTCGTGGCCCATGCCGACCTCATCGGCCAGCCCGAGGGTGTCACGGTGCGCTCGACGAAGAGCGCCCGCTACACGGCCGTGCGGCCGACCCTGTCCGACTACGTGCTCAAGATGCCGCGTGGCGCGCAGGTCATCTATCCCAAAGACCTCGGGCCGATCCTCCTCCTCGCCGACGTGTACCCGGGGGCGCGCATCCTCGAGAGCGGCGTGGGCTCGGGGGCGTGCTCGGCGGCGATGCTGCGGTGCGGCGCCGAGATCGTCGGCTATGAGCTTCGCGAGGAGTTCGCCAACCGGGCCCGCAACAACGTCGGCGGCTTCCTCGGCGCCGAGGCGCTCGAGCGCTACCGGGTCGAGATCCGCGACTGCTACGAGGGCATCGACGAGGCCGACCTCGACCGCATCGTGCTCGACCTGCCCGAGCCGTGGCAGGTGGTTCCCCACGCCGCGAAGGCGATGCACGCAGGCGGGATCCTCGTGGCCTACACGCCGTCCATCACCCAGGCCGCCCAGCTCCGCGGGGCGCTGGCCGATGCCCCGTTCGGCTTCGCCGAGACCATCGAGGTGCTCCATCGCGGATGGCACATCGAGGGCCAGGCGGTCCGGCCCGACCACCGCATGGTGGCCCACACCGGCTTCCTCACCTCCGCCCGCCTGCTGAGTTGACCCCGGCTTCGAGGCACCGGTGAACGCGCTCGACGTCGTCATCGTGGTCGTCGCCGTCGCCGCCGGCTTCGGCGGCTACCGGCTCGGCTTCGTCGCCCGGGCGGCGTCGTGGGCGGGGATGGTGCTCGGCATCGTGCTGTCGGCCCAGGTGTACGACCCGATCGCGTCGCGCCTGCACGGCGACAGCGACCACCGCCTGCTGCTCGTGGCGGCCGGCCTGCTCATCGGCGGCGCCTTCCTCGGCCAGGCCGTCGGGCTCCTCATCGGCGCCCGCATCCACCTCGCCCTGCCCGAGGG
>JACDCH010000270.1 GCA_013694495.1 Acidimicrobiia bacterium
CTCCCTGACCTTGATCCCCTCGCGCACGAGCACCTCCTGAGCGACACAGCGTTGCTCAGAAGATTCGCGACCACCCGCGCGACTCCTGCCAGCTACCGGGCGAAGGTTCCCGGTCGCGGCACTAGCTTCGTAATGTGCGCCGGACGTCGTTCGAGGACATGACCTGCTCGGTGGCCCGCTCGCTCGAGGTGATCGGCGAGTGGTGGACGCTCCTCATCGTGCGCGACGCGTTCTTCGGCGTGACCCGGTTCGAGGAGTTCCAGGACCGCCTCGGCATCGCCCGCAACGTGCTGGCGACGCGCCTCGACACGCTCGTGGCCCACGGCGTGCTCGAGCGGCGTCCCTATGACGAGGCCCGGAGCCGCTACGACTACGTGCTCACCGACAAGGGCAAGGCCCTGTGGCCGGTGCTCGTCACCATCCGCCAGTGGGGCGACGAATGGGTCCTGGGCGCCGGGAACGAGCCGGTCCACCTCGTGCACACCACCTGTGGCCACCGGAGCGCCGCGGTCCTGCACTGCGACCACTGCGGCGAGGCGATCCACCGCCGCGACGTCCGGGTCCGCCCCGGCCCGGGCCGCCACGACCCGGCGCTGCTCCCGCCAGCGCGCCCGACGAGGGCAACCTGACTCAGCCGGTGGTCACCCTCACCACCTCGTCGAACGAGGAGGACGTGCACGGAGCTACGACCCTTCACGCCAACGCCTACGTCACGAAGCCAGTCGTTCGAGCGCTTCGTCGACGTGGTGCGCAGCGTCGACGAGTTCTTCTTCACGGCCGTCCGCCTGCCCGGCGGAAGCTGAGCGAAGCTAGGCGGCGAGCATGCGGTCCCGGCCGGCGGCGGCCGCCGGCACGAGGGTCTGGCGGTGCGGCCGCACGTGCGGCGTGTGGCGCACACGCCGGAAGTGCCAGCGCTCGAGATCAGCGGCCCGCAGCGCGTGGATCACGGGCGCCGGGGCCGGGCGGGTGGGCACGCCGTCCCACATGAACCCCGCAGGGTCGAACGGGCCTGCGTCTCCGGTACGACCGTTCATGGCGCCTCCTGTGCCCGGTCGGCGCGCGGTTGATCCACCGCGCTGTGAGAGACACGCCCTTCGGGTGGTCGCCGTCTCCCCGTCCTGTGGCCCGGGTCGCGCCGAGCGCCGATGGCGTCGACCCCCCTCCCCCCGGCGCGATGAGTTCGATAGCTGCGCCCCGTCGAAGCCTGTGGAACGCCAACCACGAACCCCTTGGAGGACACCATGCCCAAGCCCGACGTCGTCGCCGGCACCCCGATCTGGGTCGAGCTGTACTCATCCGACACGGCGAAGAGCCGTGCCTTCTACGGCGAGCTGTTCGGCTGGACGTCGGAGGAGCCGAACGAGGCGCTCGGCGGCTACCTCAACTTCCAGCGCGACGGCGAGCGCATCGGCGGCTGCATGGGCAACGACGGCCAGTCGGGCATGCCCGACGTGTGGTCCGTCTACCTCGCCACCGACGACATCGACAAGGTCGCCGAGGGGGTCACCACCAACGGCGGCAGCGTCATCGCCCCGCCGATGGCGGTCGCCGACCTCGGCAGCATGGCCGTCTTCAGCGACCCCGGCGGCGCCGTCGTCGGTGCCTGGCAGCCCGGCACCCACGCGGGCTGCAGCGTCGTGGCCGAGCCCGGCTCGCCGGGGTGGTTCGAACTGCACACCCGGGACTACGACACGTCGGTCGAGTTCTACCGGCAGGCCTTCGGCTGGGACGCCCACGTCATGAGCGACGTCGCCGAGTTCCGCTACACCACCTTGCGCGAGGGCGAGGAGGCGCAGGCCGGGATCATGGACGCCAGCTCGTTCCTGCCCGACGGCGCCCCCGCCCAGTGGTCGACGTACTTCCACGTCGACGATGTCGACGCCACCCTCGCCAAGGCGGTCGAGCTCGGCGCGACCGTGGTCGACGCGCCCGAGGACACGCCCTACGGCCGCCTGGCCACCGCCACCGACGTCACCGGCGCCTGCTTCAAGCTGCACGGCGACCCGACCGGCTGACCCGACGGCTCCGCCGGTCCCGCTGCGGGTAGTCGCCCCGGCCATGGCAGAGATCGGCTACTTCCTGAGCTCCGAGGAGCACGGCCCCAACGAGCTCGTCGAGCAGGCCCGGCTGGCCGAGCAGCACGGGATCGAGTCGGTGTGGATCTCCGACCACTTCCACCCGTGGCTCGACGAGCAGGGCCAGAGCCCGTTCGTGTGGAGCGTCATCGGTGCCATCGGCGCGACCACGGGTTGCAGGTGACCACCGCGGTCACGTGCCCCACGGTGCGGATCCACCCGGCGATCGTGGCCATGGCCGGGGTCAAGGTGTGCTGGGGCCCCGACGAGCGCACGGCCGCCGAGCAGGCCCACCACCTGTGGCGCTCGAGCGGCGTGCCGGGCGAGTTGTCCCAGGAACTGGGCATGCCGGCCCACTTCGACCAGGCCTCCGAGCTCGTCACCATCGACGCCGTGGCCGACAAGGTCGCCTGCGGGCCCGATCCCGAGCGCCACGTCGCCGCCATCAAGCCGTACCTCGAGGCGGGCTTCGACGAGGTGCACGTAAACCAGATGGGCGACGTCGACGAGGGCTTCTTCACGTTCCTCCGCGACGAGGTCGAGACCCGGCTGTGACCGTGACGAAGGCGATCGACACGACCGAGGCCGAAGGGCTATGGCGCGAGGGCGCGACCTTCGTCGAGGTGCTCCCGGCCAGCGCGTTCGCGTCGCAGCACGTGCCCGGCGCCCGCAACATCCCGCTCCCCGAGCTCACCGAGGAGGCAGCCCGGTCCTTGCCCGCCGACCGCCCGATCGTCGTGTACTGCTTCGACACGCAGTGCGACCTGAGCGCCCGGGGCGCAGCGCGACTCGAGCAGCTCGGCCACGCCGAGGTCCACGACTACGTCGGCAGCAAGGCCGCGTGGATGGCGGCGGGCCTCCCGGTCGAGGGCACCGACGACCGCATCCTCCACGCGTCGGACGTGGCCCGCGCCGACGTGCCGACGTGCGCCCCCGACGCGCGGGTGGGCGAGGTCGGCGAGCGCATCGGCGACTGGCCGGTGTGCGTCGTGGTCGACGGCGAGGGCGTCGTGCTCGGCACCGTCCGGGCCGACGCCCTCGGCCTGGCCGCCGACACGCCGATCGAGGCGGTGCTCCAGCCCGGCCCGTCCACCGTGCGCCCGAGCATCCCTGCGTCCGAGCTGCTGGCCAGCATGGACGACGAGCACCAGGACCACGTGCTGGTGTCCACGTTCGGCGGCGTCCTCATCGGGCTCGTCACCGCCGAGGACCTGCGTGCCCGCTGAGCGACAGCCGCCCCGCGTCGGGTACTGGTTGTCGAGCGAGGAGCACCCGG
The DNA here is from genome assembly GCA_013694495.1 of Acidimicrobiia bacterium. Classification (GTDB taxonomy): domain Bacteria; phylum Actinomycetota; class Acidimicrobiia; order Acidimicrobiales; family JACDCH01; genus JACDCH01. The sequence continues at coordinate 3,352 of JACDCH010000270.1, forward strand.
CGCCGACGCTGGTCGCCAACGCCGCCGCGGCCGAGGCGGCCGGGTTCCGAACGGCGATGCTGTCGGACCACTTCCACCCGTGGACGCCGACCCAGGGCCAGAGCCCGTTCGCGTGGGCGGTGCTCGGCGCCATCGCCGGCGCCACCACCGAGCTCGAGGTGGGCACGGGCGTGTCGGCCGCCGTGCACCGGCTCCACCCCGCCATCCTGGCCCAGGCGGCGGCCACCGTGGCGACGCTCATGCCCGGGCGCTTCTTCCTCGGCCTCGGCTCCGGCGAGCGCCTCAACGAGCACATCACCGGCGAGCGCTGGCCCGGCGCGGGAGAGCGTCGGGACATGCTGGCGGAGGTGGTGGAGATCCTCCGGGCGCTGTGGGCCGGGAAGAACGTCAACCACCGGGGCGAGCACTTCACCGTGGAGAACGCCCGGCTCTTCTCGCTGCCCGTCGAGCTGCCGAAGCTGTTCGTCGCCAGCAGCGGTAGCCGATCGGCCGCCCTCGCCGGCGAGATCGCCGACGGCATGATCTCGGTCGCCCCGGACGCCAAGCTCGTCGAGACGTTCGAGGGCGCCGGGGGCGCGGGAAAGCCCCGCCTCGGCCAGCTCCACGTCTGCGTCGCACCCGACGAGGACGAGGCCCGGCGTACCGCGCTGCGGTGGTGGCCCAACGGCGGCATCGGCGGGGCCGCCCTCACCGACCTGGCCCGGCCCGAGGACTTCGCCGCGCTGGCCGGCCCCCTCGACGCCGACGACCTCGAGGGCGTCCTGTTCGGCAACGACCCCGACCGCCACCTCGACGCCATCCGCCGCTACGTGGGCGCCGGCTTCGACTCCGTGTACGTCCACCAGATCGGGCCCGACCAGCGTGGCTTCCTCGACCTCTACCGGGACCACGTCCTCCCCCGGCTCTGAGGATCCGGTCGACCCGGCGATCGGGGACCACCGGCTCCTCGGCGACGGGTGGAGCACCGCGCTCCTCCAGCCCGACGGCACCGTCGACTGGTGGTGCGCCCCCGAACCCGACAGCCCGCCGCTGCTGTGGCGGCTGCTCGACCCGGACGGGGCGGCGCTGCGGGTGGGCCCTGCGGGGGCCTGCTCCCGGAGCCTGGCCTACGACGGAACCACCCTGCTCACCCGCACCCTGCTGGACACCGGCACGGGGGCGGTGGAGGTGGTGGACGGCCTGGACGGCGGCCTCCTGCGGGTGGCCACGATCGTGAAGGGCGAGCTGGACATCGAGGTCGTCCTCGCCCCCGGGCGGGCGTGGCGCCGCTCGACCCGATTCGAGCCGTTCGACGGGGGGGTCGTGTTCGACGGCTGGGTGCTTCGTGCCCCGGGCCTGGCCTTCTCCCGGTCGGCCGAGGGGGCTCGGGCCGCAGGGCGGTTCCGGACCGGCGAGCGGGTGGTGGTCTCCCTCGACCGGCTGGATGCCCCGCTGGTCCCCGAGCAGGGCGCCCTCGACCGCCTCGACGACCAGCGCCAGCGGTGGCGGCGGCTGGCGGGCAGCACGCTCTACGAGGGCCCGGGGGCCGACGCCGTGCGCCGCTCCGTGCTGCTGCTCTCCGCCGTCCCCACCCGATCGGTCACGACGTCCATCACGGCACCGGGCCGGGAGGAGCTCGCCCTCGACAGCCGCCACAC
>JACDCH010000073.1 GCA_013694495.1 Acidimicrobiia bacterium
TCATGGGTCGCTCGGGCCGGAGTCGTTGGGAGCATCGGCAACGTGGGTGCGGTCCGGTTGAGGGCCTGGATCTGGGGCTTCTCGTCAACCGCGAACACCGCGGCCGCGACCGGTGGGTTCATGTACAAGGCGACCAGGTCACGGACCTTCTCGACGAGTTGGGGGTCGGGGGAGATCTTGAAGGAGTCCTCCCGCCACGGTTTGAGCCCGAACGCCCGCCAGATTTCCCCGACGGTCGTATGGGAGATCCCGTGCTTGGCGGCCAGGCCCCGGGTCGACCAGTGTGTCGCGTCCGGCGGTGCGGTCTCGAGGGTCTCGACCAGGACCGCTTCGATCACGTCGTCACCGATCGACCGGGCGGCGCCGGGCCGGGGGGCGTCGATCAGACCATCGAGGCGATCAGCAGCAAACCGGTTCCGCCACTTGCCGACGGTCACCGGGTTACAGCCCAGGTCGCCGGCGATCTGGGCGTGGGTGCGGTCACCGGCGGCGCAGGCCAGGACGATCCGACACCGCAACGCCAGAGCTTGCGAGGACGTGTGGCGTCGGGCCCAGCGCTGCAAGGTCTGGCGCTCCTCGGCGCTCAAGGTGATCTCGACGGTCGGTCGTCCGCGGCGTGCCATGGTCTTCCCTCCGATGTTGGTCGACAACACCAGACGAACGCGCCCCTCCCACCAAAATTCCCGATCAGCCAAGATTCCTTGGCGGAACAACCTTCCAGGACACTAGGCGCATCGCCGTGGATTGACCGCGCGGTCAAGTTGTTGCCACGATGCGGGCGCACCCGTCGGCACCGCCGGCGCACCACCACCAGGGGGACCTACATGCCCAAGGCAGCCGTCTGCAGGGGCCTCAACGAGGCGCTCACGATCGAGGACATCGAGCTCGAGGCCCCGCGGGCCGGCGAGGTCAAGGTGAAGATGGGCGCCTCGGGCGTCTGCCACTCCGACCTCTCGATCCAGAACGGCACGCTGTTCGGTTCGTACCCGATCGTCCTCGGCCACGAGGGCGCGGGCGTGATCGAGGAGGTGGGTGAGGGCGTCGACGGCCTCGCCGTCGGCGACCACGTCGTCATCTCCTGGGTGCCGCAGTGCGGCGAGTGCTTCTTCTGCCAGAAGGGTCAGGGCTTCCTGTGCGAGGCCGGCGGCCTCGCCATGGCCACCGGTGGCCTGCTCGACGGCAGCACGCGCTTCTCGAAGGACGGCGCGCCGATCATGCAGATGGCGTGCTCGGGGACGTTCTCCGACACCGCGGTGATCCCTGCCATCGGTGCGGTCAAGATCCCCGACGACATCCCGCTCGAGGTCGCCGCCCTCGTGGGCTGCGGTGTCCTCACCGGCGTCGGCGCCGCCACCAACACCGCCTCCATCCAGGCCGGCGATACCGTGGTCGTCGTCGGGTGCGGCGGCGTCGGGCTCAACGTGATCCAGGGCGCCCTGATCGCCGGCGCCACCCGGGTGATCGCAGTCGACATGCTCGCCAACAAGCTCGAGCTGGCCAAGCAGTTCGGCGCCACCGACATCGTCGACGCCAGCGCCGGCGACCCCGTGGCGCAGGTCCTCGCCCTCACCGAGAACCGGGGCGCCGATGTGGCCTTCGAGGTCATCGGGCTCAAGCAGACCATCGAGCAGACCGTGAACATGACCCGCCGGGGCGGCGAGGCCGTCCTCGTGGGCGTCCCCAAGATGGAGGTCATGCTCGAGCTCCCCGCCTTCTTCGGCGTGGTGCTCATGAGCAAGGCGATCAAGGGCTGCTGGTACGGCTCGAGCAACGTCCAGGAGGACGTCCCGAAGCTCCTCGGCTGGTACCGCGAGGGCAAGCTCAAGCTCGACGAGCTCATCAGCCGGCGCATCGGCATCGACGACGTGAACGATGCCTTCCGGGCGATGGAGGCGGGCGAGGTCGCCCGCACGGTCATCAACTACTAGGCAGGCTCACCGGGGGAAGGCGCCGCCGCGCCAGCGGCGGCGTCGAGCCTGGACGGCGATGAGCGAGCCGCCGGCTCGCAGCGCCGGCAGCGGCCGCAGCGGCTCCGGTGGACGCCGGGTGGCGGCGTTCGGCGTCTGTCGGTTCGGGCGCACGGGCTTTCGTTTCGCCGCCGACGAGCGGTGTCCTCCACACTTGGAGCGGTTCCTGGGCCAACATCGCACCGGGAACCGGACATCTCGTGACAGACACCGCGCCTTCCCCCCGACTTCCCGCCGCCCGCCGCCGCAAGCAGCTCCTCGCGGTGGCCCTCGAGGTGTTCGCGGGCCGGGGGTTCCACCCCACGTCGATGAACGACGTCGCCGAGGCCGCCGGCGTCACCAAGCCGGTCCTGTACCAGCACTTCTCATCGAAGCGGGAGCTCTACCTCGAGCTGCTCGAGGACGTCGGCGGGCAGCTCCGCGACGCCATCGGCAAGGCCACGTCCGAGGCGACGACGCCGCGCGAGCAGGTCGAGCGCGGCTTCGGCGCCTACTTCCGCTTCGTCGCCGAGCACCAGGCCGCGTTCCAGGTGCTCTTCGGCGGCGGCACCCGGCGCGACGAGGAGTTCTCGGCCCACGTGAACCGGGTCGAGGAGATGATCGCCGACACGATCGCCGGCCTCATCGACATCGAGGGCCTCGACGCCGACGCCCGCCGCCTCCTCGCCCACGGCATCGTCGGGCTGGCCGAGGGCACCTGCCGGCACTGGCTGCGGAGCGCGCCGCCGTCCGACCCCGATGTGCTCGCCGCCCAGGTGTCCGAGCTCACGTGGGCCGGGCTCCGCGGGATCCGCTCCGCCTGAAGCCGGGCGCAAACTACCCTCCGGCCGATGTACCCGGCGGCGGCGGAGAAGTCGGCGACGACCACGATCGCGGGCGTCCTGGCCATCGTCGTCTCGTCGTTCTGGGCCGTCGGCGGCGTCCTGCTCGTGATCGCCGGGGCCGTGATCTCGACGGCCGACGAGGGCCAGGACTTCGAGGGTTTCGTCGACTTCATCGGGGGGCTGGCGCTGTTCGTCGGCATCGTGGTGCTCGTCGCCGCCGTCCTCGCCATCGTCGTCGGCGCCAACATCCTCAAGCGCCGCCGGTGGGCCCGCGTGCTGGGCATCGTGCTGTTCTCGGTCTTCGCCGCCCTGTCGCTCTTCGGCCTCGACCGGGGCGACGGCAGCTCGAACCAGTTCGACGACAGCGAGCAGGGCTCGGTCGCCGGCGTCGCCCTCGCCGTCGGCGTCGACCTGCTGGTGGTGCTGTTGCTCGCCTTGCCCGCCACGGGTCGCGACATCGCCGCCCACGAGGCGGCCCGCCTGGGCGGAGGCCCGGCCGGCTACGGCTACGC
>JACDCH010000091.1 GCA_013694495.1 Acidimicrobiia bacterium
GTCGTCAGCTCCTCGCTGGGCACGGGTGGGAGGAGGTCCACGACGACGTCGTCGACGAGCGCCGCGACCGACAGCGCCGCCGGGGCGACGGCCAGCTCGGTGAACGTGCGGTGGCCCAGACCGGCGGCCGTCAACGCGGCCGCGAGCGGTCCGAAGCCGTCGGCGGGGGCGAGCTCGAAGCGGGGCGTGCAGCCGGCCGCCGCGCACCACGCCAAGATCTCGGCGACCCCGTCGACGTCGCCGGGCAGGACGCCGTGCACGTGCTGCATCCACTGGACGTCGGCCTGCCCGGCCACCCGGGAGGCCACGATGTGCCCGTCGGGCCCGAACCGGGCCGTCGCCACGCCGAGCGGGTTGCCGTCCACCGCGGCGAGGAGACCCATCCACCGCTCGTGGGCCAGCCCGACGACCAGCTCGACCCGAGCGAGCTCAGCTGTAGCGGTCAAGGATCGACGTCTCGGCCAGGCGGGACAAGCCCTCCTTGATGGCCCGCGCCCTGGTCTCGCCCACGCCCTCGACGTCGTCGAGGTCGTCGATGGTGGCCCGCATGATCTTCTGCAGGTTGCCGAACCGCTCGACGATGCGCTCGACGATGGCGTCGGGCAGGCGGGGGACCTTGGCCAGGAGCCGGTAGCCGCGGGGCTCGACGTGGGTGTCGATGTCGATCCCGGCCGAACCGAGGTGCAGGCCGGCGGCGACGGACTTGAGGTCGAGCAGATCGTCGGTGTCGAGGTCGGCGAGGGCGACGAGGGCCTGCTCGAGGTGCCACTCCGAGTCCTCGTGGAAGTAGTCGCGGATCACGAGGCGCCGGTCGTCGGCCACGCCGCCCATGAGCTCCTCCAGCTGCAGCCGGACGAGCCGGCCGTCCTCGCCGAGCTCGATGATCGTGAGCGTGAGCTCCTCGGCGATGCGGCGCACCATCTCCGTGCGCTGGAGCACCATCACGACGTCGCGCAACGTGACCAGGTCCTCGACCTCGAGTGTCGACAGCGCCTGCTGCACCGAGTCGAGGCGGGCCTTGTAGCGCTCCAGCGTCTGGAGCGCCTGGTTGGCCCGGTTGAGGAGGCGGGGGATCGCCTCGAGCGGGTGCTTGTCGTCGCCGACGTAGACGTTGATCACCTGCATGTCCTCGGACACCGACACGACCGGGACGGCGATCGAGCGGGCCACCCGCTCGGCGGTGCGGTGCCGGGTGCCCGTCTCGGAGGTGGGCACGTTCGGGTTGGGCACGAGGTGGACGTTCGCCCGGGCGATGCGGCTGGCGTCGCTGGCCAGGATGATGGCGCCGTCCATCTTGGCCAGCTCCGAGAGCCGCTGGGGCGAGTACGCCGCATCGAGCAGGAAGCCGCCGGAGCAGATGTTGAGCACCTCGGGACCGTCGCCCACGACGATGAGCGCGCCCATGCTCGCCTGCAGAATGCGGTCGAGACCTTCGCGCAGCACCGTGCCAGGGGCAACGGCGGCCAGCGCATCGAGGAGCGCCACGCTGCGCCGGTACGGCATGCAGCGATGGTACCGACGGTGTCCAGACGGGCTGGCCCATTCGGGCAGGGCGGGGTGCCCGTTCGGCGGGCCGCCCGGCCGGGCGCTCTGCGCCGACGGGGGGATACTCGGATCCTCGTCGGCCAGATGCGGGAGTCAGCATGTCCATGATCAGCAACACCACCGGCCACCACGCGGCGGTCGCCCAGCACCACGACTACACGGCGGACCTGGTGAGCCAGCTCGTGGCCCTCGCCGAGCAGACCGGCAACGTCGCGCAGCAGCTCAAGGACGGGCACTCGGCGATGGGCTCCGTGCTGGAGGAGTCGATGAACAACTTGCTCAACGAGCCCGCGCCCACCCAGTAGGCCTCAGCCCTCCATCGCCGCCGCCGTCGTCGCCGACGTCGCCACCGAGGCGAACGCCGCGGCCAGCGTCGGCACCCGCAGGACCCGGAGGCCGCTCGGGCCGTCCGGCGTCGAGGGCGGCACCAGCGCGCGCGTGAAGCCGAGCCGCTGCGCCTCCGCCAGGCGTCGGGCGATGTGCGCGACCGAGCGCACCTCGCCCCCCAACCCGACCTCGCCGCAGACGGCGAGATCGGGCGGCACCGCGGTGCCGATCAGCGCCGAGTGCACGGCGAGGGCGATGGCGAGGTCGGCGGCGGGCTCCTCGATGCGCACGCCGCCGGCGG
>JACDCH010000099.1 GCA_013694495.1 Acidimicrobiia bacterium
GCCTGGAGTGCACCAAGGCGCTGATGACCTCCGGGATCGACGCGGTCGCCTACGAGACCGTGCAGCTGCCCGACTCCTCGCTGCCGCTGCTCGCGCCGATGTCGGAGGTGGCCGGCCGCCTCGCCACGCAGATCGGCGCCTTCTACCTGCAGCGCGAGAACGGCGGCCGCGGCGTGCTGCTCGGCGGCGCGCCCGGCGTCCGCCCGGGCCGGGTCGTCGTCCTCGGCGCCGGCAACGTCGGCTGGAACTCGGCGTGGATCGCGGCGGGCATGGAAGCCGAGGTGCTGCTGCTCGACAAGAACCTCGACCGCCTCCGGTGGGTCGACCAGATCCACAAGGGCCGCATCATGACGTTGGCCTCGAACACCGGCGCGGTCGAGCGGGCCCTGGTCGACGCCGACCTCGTCGTCGGGGCGGTGCTAGTCGCCGGCGGCCGCGCCCCCACCGTCGTCACCGATGTGATGGTCCAGGGGATGCGCAAGGGCGCGGTGATCATCGACGTCGCCATCGACCAGGGCGGCTGCGTCGAGGGCATCCGCGAGACGACCCACACCGACCCGGTGTACGAGCGCCACGGCGTGCTGCACTACGCCGTCGGCAACATCCCGGGGGCGGTCCCCCACACATCCACCTACGCGCTCACGAACGCCACGCTCCCCTACCTCGTGGAGCTCGCCACCAAGGGCCTCGCCGGCGCGGTAGCCGCCGATCCCGCCCTCGGCTTCGGCGTCAACACCCTCGGCGGGGCCGTGCCGCACGAGGTCGTGGCCGGCGCCCTCGGCCGGTCCTACCGCCCCCTCGAGCACGTCCTCGCCGAGTGGCCGGCCGCCTGACAGCCACCGGGCTTCAGTCGCAGCAGGAGTCGCGCCAGCCGCAAACGGTGCAGCGGAAGTGGGCGTGCTCGGGGGCGAGGCCGCTGCCGCACATCGGGCAGTCGGCGAAGGTCCCGAGGGCGCTGCGGTCGGTCGGGCACGCCCGGTGCGGGGGGAACGGCAGCTCGAGCACCTCGACGGCGTAGACCGGGTTGGCCATGGAGGTTGCCACGGTAGGCGCCCCTCCCGGCATCCTGGGGGGATGCGCGGGGACGATGCCATCGAACCAGCGCCGCGCCCCTGCGAGCAGCCCTGCATCGAGGAGACCACCGAGGCCGTCGGGGAGGGCGACTCCCGCTTCGGCTCGGGCAGCGCCCTGGCCGCCCTCTCGCACCGCCCCTTCCTGGTCGTCTACATCGGCGCCTTCTTCTCGAACATCGGGACCTGGATGCAGCAGGTCGTGCTGGGCGCGCTGGCCTACTCGCTCACCGGCTCGCCCCTTTTCGTCGGCCTCCTGATCTTCGCCCAGATGGGTCCGGTGCTGGTGTTCGGGCCGCTCGCCGGCGTCATCGCCGACACGTTCGACCGCCGGCGGCTGCTGCTGGTGGTGAACGTCGTGCAGCTCGTGGCGGCCGGCGCCCTCGCCCTCGTGGCCCGCAGCGGCGACCCGTCGAAGGTGGCCATCGTCGCCGCCGTCCTCGTGGGCGGCGTGGGTGGTGCGATCTTCATGCCCGCCTACTCGTCGATCCTGCCCGCCCTCGTCGGCCCCGACGACTTGCCCGGGGCGATCTCGCTGCAGTCCGCGCAGATGAACCTGTCGCGGGTCATCGGCCCGGCCATCGGGGGCATCGCCTTCGCCGCCTACGGCGCGTCGTGGGTGTTCCTCGGCAACGCGGTCAGCTACCTGTTCATGATCGCCGCGGTCCTCCACCTGCGGTTGCCGCCCCTCGAGATACCCGACGACGCCGAGGTCGAGCAGGGGTTCCGCCGGCTGACGAGCGGCTTCCGCATCGCCCGGCGCGACCCCGTGGTCGGTCGGGCGCTCATCACGATCGCCACGTTCTCGGCGCTCTGCCTGCTGTGGGTCGGGCAGTTCCCCGTGTTCGCGGTCGAGAACCTCGGCATCGACGAGGAGTCCTCGGCCTACGGGTGGCTGTACGCGTGCTTCGGCCTCGGGGCAGCACTCGGGTCGATCGCGATCGGGACCGTGTTCGCCCGCTCGTCGAAGCCGACGCTCGTCCGCCGGGGCCTGCTGGCGTACGCCGCGCTGCTCACGGTGTACGCCCTTCTCCGGTCGCCGGGGCCGGCGTACCCGGTGGTGGTGCTCCTCGGGGCGAGCTACTTCGGGTCGGTCACCGCCCTCAACACCGCCATGCAGTCCCGCCTGGCGAACCACGAGCGGGGCCGGGTCATGGCCCTGTGGATGATGGGCTTCGGCGGCATGGTGTCGGTCGCCAACCTCGTGCTCGCCCCGCTGGTCGACGCGGTAGGCATGCCGCCGCTGATGATCGCCGGTGCCGCCATCGCCGTCGGACTGGCCTGGTACGCCGACATCCGCGCCCCGGGTGAACGGGCGCCGTCACTCGATCCGACGCCGGCCGCTGCCGACTGACCGACCGGCTCAGGACCTGCGGCGGAGGCGCTGGGGGGGTCTGGGGGCGGAGCCCCCAGGGATCGGCCGCAGGG
>JACDCH010000109.1 GCA_013694495.1 Acidimicrobiia bacterium
CTCGTCAGCACCGTGACCGCGAGCGCGACCGGCGCCGGGAGGCCGGCGCGCTCGGCGCCGGCGAGGAGGCCCTCGACGCCGGCCCGCAACATGGCCTCACCGCCGGCGGCGTGGAAGTTGAGGTAGCGGACCCCCAATGAGCCGAACACGGCCGCGGCCCGGTCCACCGTGGTGGGGATGTCGTGCAGCTTGATGTCGGCGAAGACGTCGAAGCCGAGGTCGAGCATGGCCACGATCGCGTCGGGACCCACGGCGCTGTAGAGCTCGAGGCCGACCTTGGCCACCCCGACGTGCTCCCGCACCTGCTTCGCCAGGCGGACGGCGGCGACGAGGTCGTCGACGTCGAGCGCGATGGCGATCCGGTCCCGCACCTGCACCTGCACCTGCACCGGCACCTCAGCGCCCATGGACTGCTCCGATCAGCTCGCGCACGGATGCGACCCCGTGCTCCATGCACCACGACCTCAACTCGTCGGCCACCCGCCAGCAGGCCCGCGGGTCGGCGAACGTGGCCGTGCCCACCTGCACCGCGCTGGCCCCGGCCAGCAGCAGCTCCACGGCGTCCACGCCGGACACGACCCCACCCACGCCGATCACCGCCAGGTCCGGCAGGGCCCGGTGCACGTCGTGCACGGCCCGCACGGCCACGGGGTGGATCGCCGGCCCGGACAGCCCGCCACCAGCGGGGCCGCTGCCGAGAACGTACGACCGGCGCTCGACGTCGATGCCGAGCCCGAGGAGCGTGTTGATGCAGGTGACCGCGGCGGCGCCCGCCTCGGCGGCAGCGCCGGCGACCTCGACGATCGAGGCCGTGACGGCGGTGAGCTTGGCCCACACCGGCCGCCCGCCGCCGAGGGCGTCGACGACCTCGCCGATGACGTCGGCGCTGTCCGACGGCGACTGGGCGAAGAGGTGGCGCCCGCCGTCGAGGTTGGGGCACGAGAGGTTGACCTCGACCGCGGCGATCCCGTCGGGCGCGGCGGCGACGAGCTCGGCCGCCTTGCGGAAGTCGCCCACCGATCGGCCCCACAGGGACACGACGACCCGGGCGCCGGTGGCCTGCAGCGCAGGGAGCTCGTCGGCCACCCATGCCTCCACCCCGGGACCCTGCAGCCCGACGGAGTTGAGCATGGCCGCCCCGCCCGCCGTGCCGTGGACCCGGGGCGCCGGGTTGCCCGTCCACGGCTCGGCCGCCAGCGACTTGACCACAACCGCCCCGAGGGCGGCGAGGTCGCCGTAGGCCGCGAGCTCGGCGCCGTGCCCCGCGGTACCCGACGCCGCGAGGACCGGGCACGGCAGCGCCAGCGCCCCGATCGTGGTCCCGACGTCCACGAGCTCAGGACCTGCGGACGGATTGGTGGTCGACGGTCATGGCGCCGCAGGTCCTTCCTGTGTCTCGATTCGATTCCGGGGCCCGGCGAGGGGGTTTCGCCGGGACGGTCCAGACCCCTTCATCTCAGGACCTGCGGACGGATTGGTGGTCGACGGTCATGGCCGCAGGTCCTTCCTGTGTCTCGATTCGATTCCGGGGCCCGGCGAGGGGGCTTCGCCGGGACGGTCCAGACCCCTTCATCTCAGGACCTGCGGACGGATTGGTGGTCGACGGTCATGGCCGCAGGTCCTTCCTGTGTCTCGATTCGATTCCGGGGCCCGGCGCGGGGGCTTCGCCGGGACGGTCCAGACCCCTTCATCTCAGGACCTGCGGACGGATTGGTGGTCGACGGTCATGGCGCCGCAGGTCCTTCCTGTGTCTCGATTCGATTCCGGGGCCCGGCGAGGGGGCTTCGCCGGGGCGGTCCAGACCCCTTCATCTCAGGCGCCTTCGCTCCGGTGGTACTCCTGGATCGAGCGGACGCGGAGCTCGTGGCTGGCCCGGTCGGCGATGCCCTCGGCGGCGGCGAGACCGGCCGCGGCCGTCGTCAGGCAGGGCACGTTGTTCACCGACGCGGCGGCGCGGATGTGGGCGCCGTCGGCCCGGGCCCCGCGGCCCCGGGGCGAGTTGACGACGAGGTCGACCTTGCCCGAGTCGATGAGGGTGACGGCGTCGATGTTGCCGACCGCCTCCTCGCCGACCTTGGCGACGCGGGTGGCGACGGGGACGCCGTTGGCCTCGAGGTGGTCGGCGGTGCCCTCGGTGGCGGCGATGGCGAAGCCGGCGTCGACGAACACCCGGGCCGCCCGCAGGGCGACCGGCTTGTCGCGGTCGGCGACCGACACGAACACGGTGCCGGCGCGGGGCAGGGCGTCGCCGGCGGCGAGCTGCGACTTGGCGAAGGCGAGCCCGAAGGTGCGGTCGATGCCCATCACCTCACCGGTGGAGCGCATCTCGGGGCCGAGCACCGAGTCGGCGTCGGGGAACCGGTTGAACGGGAGCACCGCCTCCTTGACGGCGTGGTGCCCGCCCCGGACGGGGTCGCGCAGCAGGCCCTCGGCCCGCAGCTCGGCCAGCGTGGCGCCGAGCATCACCCGGGCCGCCACCTTCACGAGGGGCACGCCGGTGGCCTTGGCCACGAAGGGGACGGTGCGGCTGGCCCGCGGGTTGGCCTCGATGACGAAGACCTGGCCCTGCTTCACGGCGTACTGCACGTTCACGAGGCCGCGCACGTCGAGGGCGTCGGCGATGTTGCGGGTGTGGGCCTCGATGACCGCGACCGTCTCGGCCGACAGCGAGTACGGCGGGATGGCGCAGGCCGAGTCGCCGGAGTGCACGCCGGCCTCCTCGACGTGCTCCATCACGGCGCCGAGGACGACGTCGCCGGTGTGGTCGCGGATGGCGTCGACGTCGACCTCGGTGGCGTCTTCGAGGAAGCGGTCGATGAGCACCGGCCGCTCAGCCGACAGGCCCCCCTCGCGACCCAGCGTGCCGAAGGCGGACAGCTCGTCCATGGCCGACGCCAGGGCCTCGTCGTCGTAGACGATCGACATGGCCCGGCCGCCGAGCACGTACGACGGGCGCAGCAGGACCGGGTAGCCGATGCGGGCGACGATGCCGAGGGCGGCGGCGAGGGTGGAGGCGGTCCCGCCGGCCGGCTGCGGGATCTCGAGGCGGGCGCACAGGTCGTTCCAGCGTTCGCGGTCCTCGGCCAGGTCGATCGACGCCGCCGACGTGCCGAGGACGAGCTCGGGCGGCAGGACGCCGGCGAGCTTCAGCGGGGTCTGGCCGCCGAGGCTCACGATCACGCCCCTGAGGTTCCCGGAGCGCTGCTCGGCCTCGATGACGTTGAACACGTCCTCGGCGGTGACGGGCTCGAAGTAGAGGCGGTCGGACGTGTCGTAGTCGGTCGACACGGTCTCGGGGTTGCAGTTGACCATGATCGTCTCGTAGCCGGCGTCGCGCAGGGCGAAGCTGGCGTGGACGCAGCAGTAGTCGAACTCGATGCCCTGGCCGATGCGGTTCGGGCCCGACCCGAGGATGATCACCTTGTCGCGATCGGACGCGACGACCTCGTCCTCGTCCTCGTAGGTGGAGTAGTGGTACGGCGTCTCGGCCGCGAACTCCGACGAGCACGTGTCGACCGTCTTGAAC